>NZ_JBEXNM010000029.1:0-93431 GCF_040611095.1 Streptomyces sp. NPDC003077
GAGGCGTCCGAGAGACCGCCTCGTCCGGACGGGATCTCCGAGAGACCGCTTCCCCCGGCGGACGGCCCGGTCCTCCGCCGTCGTGTCCTCTTCGCGCACCGCGCCTCCCCCATGCCTCACCCGTGCCTCGTCCGTAACCCTCGGCTCCGACGGCGAGAGCTTATTGATCTTCGTGCGGGCGCGCCCCTCTGCCGATCGGCGGAGCCGGACCGGTGGGGAGCGCGGGGATCTGCCGATCGGCGGATGTCCGCGGCACACCGCCGCGGCGGAAGCTGATCACGGAGCCGGTCAGGGAGCTGATCGGCCGTGATCCGAACACGGCGGCGCGCCTGGAAGGCGTCGCCTCCGGAATGGGAGTTCGTCATGTCTCGATCGCCTCGTACGCGCCGTGCGGCCCTCGCCACCGTGGCCGCGACCACCGTCCTGGCGGCCCTCGGCGGGTTCACCGCCACGGCCGGTGCCGCCGACGGCGCGGTTGAACGGCCCCGTCTCTCCGCCTCGGCGCACACCCCCGCGGGAAACGGCGTGGAGACCGTACGGAGCGGGAAGGGAGGGAAAGGCGCGGCCAAGGAGTCGAGCCTGACCGGGTCCGCCAAGATGTACCGGGAGGACGGGCAGCGCGTCCGGTTCTCCTTCGACGCCCACGGCTTCGCGCCCAAGGACCCCGAGCCCGGAACCCCGCCCGGCACCTCGCGCGGCACCTTCCGCTTCAGCCACTTCACGGCGGACGGCAAGCAGGGCGCGCACTTCGAGGGCCGCATCGACTGCCTGCTCACCGGGGGCCCCGTCGCCACGGCCACCGGTGTCATCCTCCGGTCCGACCACCCCGACCGCCGCGTGATAGGCAAGCGCGTCGGATTCACCGTCTACGACAACGGCAAGCACGACCGCCTCGGTTACAGCTGGGCGGTGGACGCCATCCCCACGATGAACGTGCCGAAGTGCCTGAGCGCCGCTCCGTACGAGACGGTGGAGAGCGGTGACTTCACGGTGCGTCACGTCATGCCGACGAACGAGGATGCCGGGAAGAGCGCCGAGAAGAACGCTGGGAAGAGCGCTGGGAAGAGCGCCGGGAAGAACGCCGTCCAGGGCGAGCACGCCGCAGGTGACGAGCGCGCGGTGAAGAACGGGCGCATGCCCGCCGACGGGCTGGAAGGGCACCGGAAGTGAGCAGCGTGACGACGCGGACGGTCAGGGCCGGGCGGGTCACCCGGGAGCCAACCCCGGGGGACGCGTACGCGCGCCGGGCGAACGGGGACGGGGCGCCGCCGCGCTGGGTGGTGCGGGCGGCCCATTTGGCGGCGCTCACTCCGCTGCCGTCCAGCCTGTGGCGGATCGCCGGGGCGGTCGGCGTCCCACTCGGCTTCACCGGGGATTCCGACCTCGCCCACGTCCGGTTCGGCAGTCCGTTCTCGCTCTACATGATCGCGTTGAGTCTGCTGGCCGACGGGCTGGGGCTGCTGACGCTGGGTCTCGTACGGCGCTGGGGCGAGGTGGTGCCGCGTTGGCTGCCGCTGATCGGCGGGCGCCGCGTACCGCCGTGGGCGGCCGTGGTCCCGGCCGGGCTCGGCGCGGCGGTTCTCACTTTCATGGGCGCGGCGGGCGTCTTCGGATGGAACGACCCGGGGAACATGGGCGCCCCGACGTCGCCCACGGGCACGGCCTACTGGGTCATGACGGCCTGTTACGCCCCACTGGTGGCCTGGGGGCCACTGCTCGGGATCGTGACCGTCGCGTACGGCGTGCGGCGCCGGGCGGCCGACGGCCGGAAGCCGGCTCCGGCGTGGTGAGCCGGACACGCTGAAGGTGCCGGGTCCTCGGGAAGAGGGCCCGGCACACCGTGCGTTCGGTCCCGAGCGGTCCGGGGGGAGGGAAGATCGGCGCCCGTCGGCTCATCACGCGCGCATCCCAGAGACGGGACGCCGGGCCGGACGCGAATGGCCGGACGGGAATCGCCGGATGGGAACGGCCGGACGGGAATCGCCGGACCGGGAGGAGGCGTTGCGCTGACGCGGGGCTGGTCCGTCGCGCGGAGGTTCGTCCGTCGCCGTCACCGCCCCAGAGAACAGAACAGAAGCAACGGGATACGAGGTCGACCGCATGCGGATCGGGGAGTTGGCGGAGCGGACGGGTACGTCGCGGCGGCTGTTGCGGTACTACGAGGAGCAAGGGCTGATCGCCGCGAGTCGGTCGGCGAACGGGTACCGGGAGTACGACGAGCGGTTCGTGGACCGGGTGTTGCAGATCAGGGGGCTGCTCGATGCCGGGCTGCCCACGCGGATCATCCGGCAGATCCTGCCCTGCCTCGACAAGCCGCGGGTCATCCACTTCTCCGACGCGACGCCGGAGATGATCGCCACGCTGGAGCAGGAACGCGACCGTATGACCGAACGGGTGGAGTGCCTGATCCGCAACCGGGACGCCATCGCCGAGTACCTGGATACGGTGCGCGGCGGCCTCCGTTCGGAGACCGCCGCCGAAACACCTGCGAGACCCGCGGTGGCTATCGCTTCGTGACGCGCGTCAGTTCGCGGGCCTCCGCCTCGGTCGCCACCGCCGGGGGCGAGCCGGGGAGCGGCTTGCGGGCGCTCTCGGACATCAGGAAGACGGCGATGCCGCCGACGATAGCCGCGGCCATCATGTAGTAGGCGGGCATCATGCGGTTGCCCGTGGCGCCGATCAGCGCGGTCACCACCAGCGGGGTCGTTCCGCCGAAGATGGACACGGAGACGTTGAAGGCGATCGAAAGCGATCCGTAACGGACCTTCGTCGGGAACAGGGCGGGCAGCGTGGACGGCATGGTGGAGGTGAAGCACACCAGCAGCAGTCCGAGCGCGGCCATGCCCAGCCCGATCGCCGCCAGCGAACCCTGACGGATCAGCAGCAGCGCGGGCACCGACAGCACCAGGAAACCGGCGCAGCCGGCGGCGATGACCGGGCGGCGGCCGAAGCGGTCGCTGAGCCGGCCGGCGAAGGGCTGCACGCACATCATCAGCACCATGACCGCCAGGACGACGAGCAGGCCGTGCGTCTCGTCGTACTTCAGCTCCGAGGTCAGGTAGCTCGGCATGTACGACAGGAGCATGTAGTCGGTGACGTTGAAGACGAGCACCAGGCCGACGCACAGCAGCATCGCCCGCCACTGACCGAAGATCATCTCGCGGACGCCGATCCGCTTCTCGGCCGCGCGCCGCTCCTTCTCCTGCGTCCGCGCCTCCTTCTCCATCTGCGCGAACGCCGGGGTCTCCTCCAGGCGCATCCGCAGGTAGAGGCCGATGATGCCCATCGGGCCCGCGATCAGGAACGGGATGCGCCAGCCCCAGGAGACCAGGTCGTCCGCGCTGAGCAGCCAGGTCATCAGCGTCACCAGGCCGGCGCCGCCGACGTAACCGGCCAGCGTGCCGAACTCCAGCCAGCTCCCGAAGAAGCCGCGCTTCTTGTCCGGCGCGTACTCGGCGATGAAGGTGGACGCGCCCCCGTACTCACCACCGGTCGAGAAGCCCTGCACGAGGCGGGCGACCAGCAGGAGGACGGGCGCCCAGACGCCGATGGTGGCGTAGGAGGGGATCAGGCCGATCGCGAAGGTGCCCGCCGCCATCATGATCATCGTGATGGCGAGGATCTTCTGCCGGCCGATGCGGTCGCCGAGCGGGCCGAAGACCATGCCGCCGATGGGGCGGACCAGGAACGCCGCGGCGAAGGCGCCGAACGTCGACAGCAACTGCGCGGTGTCGTTCCCGGACGGGAAGAAGACCTTGCCGAGCGTGACCGCGATGTAGCTGTAGACACCGAAGTCGAACCACTCCATCGCGTTGCCGAGCGCCGCCGCCGACACCGCGCGCTTGGCCATCGCCGGGTCGACGACGGTGACGTCACGCCGGTCCGCTCCTGCGGCCTCGCCGGACGCTGGGGCCGGGACGGGGGTGGGTGCGGAGGATGGTGCGGGGTCGTGGGTACGGGGTCTGGGGGCAACGGTCGATGGCGTCGGCACGTGCTCGCTCGCCTGCGCTCTCTGGGACGACTACAGGGTCACCACCCGCCATGGCGCGACGGGCGAATATCGACCATAGGGGCAGACTTGGGCATTACGGACAGTGCATGACTGACCGCGCACGAGGGCTTCTACCCGCTCTCCGCTGGGCAAACGTGCTTTCGCAAATAAATCTTCGTCAGGTGTGTTTGTGATCCTTATCGCGAAGATCCACCGGAACTGGGGGGTGTTTTGTGGTGTGGGTCACGTGTGTGTGGTCTGAGTGCCCACCGTTTTCGGTGACGGGTGACGGGTGACGGGTGACGGATGACGGATGACGGGTGAGGGGTGAGGGGTGAGGGGTGATGGTGACGGGCGGCCCGGAGGCTGAAGTCCCGGAGGCTGGGGTCCCGGGGGCTGGGGGCCCGGGCCGCCCCTCGCGTCACGTCATCCACGCCTCGTACGACAGCACCTGGCCCGCCTTGATCTTGAAGTCGGGCACGTCCTTGGTGAAGGTCGTCTCCAGGCCGAGCACCCGGCCGTCGTCCGGATCGAGGATGATCATGCTGCGGGTCGCATCCCCGGCGTCGTCCGGGCCGTCGTAGACGTACGCCTGCCCCTTGCGGCCGAGGCGGTCGGTCACCGCGCCCGCCGGGCGCAGACCGTCGGCGCCGAGCAGCATCTTGACCACGGCGGCCGTCTGGCCGGGGCCCGGGGTCCAGTCCTGGAGGAAGGACGAGAGCGCCCGCAGGAGCTGGGGGGTGCGGGTGGTGTTTCCGTACAGGTCGCGCAGGAACCGGCGCAGTTCCTCGGGGTCGGACGGCGGGATCTCGCCGACCAGGCCGTGGTGACCGGAGGTGCCGGGCGGATAGTCCTGGCGGCGCAGGACCTTGCCGTCGTTGACCGTGCGCCAGGGGCCGTGGTCGTCGTTGATCACCGGGCGGCCGGGGTGCAGCGGGTCGGTGGCCACCACCATCTCCGAGCCGCTGCCGTCGGGGTTCCAGCGGCTGATCCGCTCCTCGGGGACGGTGACCGGCGCCGCCGCGTCGGGGCCCGTCTCCATGCTGAGCGACCAGGTCTGCAGATGGCTGCCCCGGTGCCCGCCGTACCGGCCGCCCTCGGCGTCGGCGATCGCCTGGGCCCGGCGGGCGACCACGTCCAGGGGGACGGCGGCGGACGCGGAGTAGGGGTGGAGCGGGGCGGGGGCGGCGATCGCCGACGTCCCGCCCGCCGGCGAGAAGACGAGGACGAGCGCCGTGGCGGCGGCGACGGTGCCGACGGCGGCGCTCAGGATGAGGCGCCGCCGCCTCTTCGGGCGCTGCTTGCCGGGCTGGCTGTGCTGCTCGCTTGGTTCGCCGTGCTGCTTGCCGGGCTTGCCGTGCAGCAGCTCGCCATGCTGCTTGCCGGGCTTGCCGTGCGGCAGCTCGCCGTGCAGCAGGTCGTTCAGCCGCCGTTCGGCGCGGGCGTCCAGCGGCCGGTCGCGCCAGGGGCCGGCGTCCGCCCGCACCGGGTCGGCCGCGCGCAGCAGGTCGAGTTCGTCGGTCATCGCCGCATCCCCTTGTCGTTGCCGGTGGTGAGGGTGGTGAGGTGGGTGGGGGAAGGGGTGGCCGTGGCGGGAATCGGGGGAGTGGGGGTGGTCCTGGTGGCGGCCCGGCGGATGGCGCGGGTGACCGGGGTGGGGGTGGGGGCGCCGGTCGGGGTGCCGGGCGGGGCGGACGCGGCGCGGGCCCGGCGGGCGGTCGGGCGCCCGGCCGCCTCGGGGGGTTCCTTCTTCCTTGTGCCTGCTTCAGGCCCCGTTCCCGTCGTCGTCCGCATCCGGTCGATCTCCGCGCGCAGGCGCTGCCGGGCGCGGTGCAGCCGCATCGCCGCCGCGCTGCGGCTGCAGCCGAGGGCGACGGCCAGCTCGTCGAGGGTCAGCTCCTCCCAGGCCGTCAGGCGCAGCGCCTCTTGGTCGGTGGGGGAGAGGCGGGCCAGCGCTTCATGCACCCAGGAGCCGGGGCGCTCCGCGTCGGGGGAGGCGACCGTGCGGGGGCCGGCGGTGGCCTCCTGGTGGCCGAGCCGGAGCAGCAGGCGGCGGTAGCGGCCCAGGCCGCGCACCGTGTTGTTCAGGCAGTTCCGGGCGACCCCGTACAGCCACGGCAGCGGGGACTCGGGCAGCTCGGCGCGGCGTCTCCAGGCTATGGAGAAGACCTCCGCGACCACTTCTTCGACCTCGTGTGCCTGGCCGTCCAGTCTGCGGGCCACGAAGCGGCTGACCGCCCAGTAGTGCGCGCGATAGGCATCGGCGAAGGCGTCGTCCGTGCTCATGACTCGTTGGTGTCCGGCATACCGGGGATCTTCACACCCCGTCGCGGTGAGGTTCGTGACAGGGCTTGCCTGTGACGTTCCGGGGCGCTCCCGGACACGTACGGGGCATGAGGCTCCCTGTGAAGTGGCTGACGACCACCGACCACAAGACGATCGGCACGCTCTATCTGGTCACCGCGTTCGGATTCTTCTGCCTGGGCGGGCTGATGGCCCTGCTGATGCGCGCCGAGCTGGCGCGCCCGGGTACGCAGATCATGTCGAACGAGCAGTTCAACCAGGCGTTCACGATGCACGGCACGATCATGCTGCTGATGTTCGCGACGCCGCTGTTCTCCGGTTTCGCGAACTGGATCATGCCGCTCCAGATCGGCGCGCCGGATGTCGCCTTTCCCCGGCTCAACATGTTCGCCTATTGGCTCTATCTCTTCGGTTCGCTGATCGCGGTCGGTGGATTCCTGACACCGCAGGGCGCGGCGAGTTTCGGCTGGTTCGCCTACGCGCCGCTTTCCGGCGCCACGTATTCGCCGAGCATCGGCGCGGATATGTGGATCATGGGTCTGGCCTTCTCCGGCTTCGGCACGATCCTCGGCGCGGTCAATTTCATCACCACCATCATCTGCATGCGCGCGCCGGGCATGACGATGTTCCGGATGCCGATCTTCACCTGGAACGTGCTGCTGACCGGTGTGCTGGTCCTGCTGGCCTTCCCCGTGCTGGCCGCCGCGCTGTTCGCGCTGGAGGTGGACCGCAAATTCGGGGCGCACATCTTCGACGCCGCCAATGGTGGCGCTTTCCTGTGGCAGCACCTGTTCTGGTTCTTCGGGCACCCAGAGGTCTACATCATCGCGCTGCCGTTCTTCGGCATCATCTCCGAGGTCATCCCGGTCTTCTCGCGCAAGCCCATGTTCGGCTACTTCGGTCTGATCGCGGCGACGATCGCGATCGCGGGCCTGTCGGTGACGGTGTGGGCGCACCACATGTACGTCACGGGCGGCGTGCTGCTGCCGTTCTTCTCCTTCATGACGTTCCTGATCGCGGTGCCGACGGGCGTGAAGTTCTTCAACTGGCTCGGCACGATGTGGAAGGGCTCACTCTCCTTCGAGACGCCGATGCTCTGGGCGGTCGGCTTCCTGATCACCTTCGTCTTCGGCGGCCTGACGGGTGTCATCCTGGCCTCGCCGCCGCTGGACTTCCACGTTTCCGACTCGTACTTCGTGGTGGCGCACTTCCACTACGTCATTTTCGGCACGGTCGTCTTCGCGATGTTCTCCGGCTTCCATTTCTGGTGGCCGAAGTTCACCGGCAAGATGCTGGACGAGCGGCTCGGCAAAATCACCTTCTGGACGCTGTTCGTCGGATTCCACGGCACCTTCCTCGTCCAGCACTGGCTGGGTGCCGAGGGAATGCAGCGGCGCATCTCCGACTACCTGGACGCCGACGGCATCACGGCCCTGAACACCGTTTCCACGATCTTCTCCTTCCTCCTCGGCCTGTCGATCCTGCCGTTCCTCTACAACGTCTGGAAGACCGCCAAATACGGTGAGAAAATCGAGGCCGACGACCCGTGGGGCTACGGCCGTTCGCTGGAGTGGGCGACCTCCTGCCCGCCGCCGCGGCACAACTTCACCTCGCTGCCGCGCATCCGCTCCGAATCCCCGGCGTTCGACCTGCACCACCCCGACATCGCGCAGGAAGTCCACGCACTGGAGCAGGACGACAAGAAGGGCGCCCTCGTATGAGCGGTGGGACGAGCACGGCCCGGGCGATCAACGAGATCGAGGGATACCTGCTGTGGGAGGCCGAGAAGGAAAAGGTCCGGGCCCGCGCCCGCGACTTCAGCTCCGGCATGCCCTGGCTCACCGACTCCCAGCGGGAGGAGGTCGAGCGCCACTACGCGCGGGACCAGCTTGAGGTGTCCCGCTCCTACCTGCGGCGCATCGCCTCCCGCAGCGGGGAACTGCGCACGGAGTACGAGGAGGTCTACCGCTTCCTGCGCCGCCGCCTGATCGCCGCGTGCCTGGGCACGGTGGCCCTCGTGGTGCTCGTCGCTACGACGGTGGCCGTCGTCCTCGGTGGTGGATGAGGATGACGGTCGCCTTTGGTGGTGGATGAGGACGACGGTCGCCCTTGGTGGTGGATGAGGACGACGGCGGGGGCCGGGTCCGGTCCGGGTGGTCTCCCCTAGGGGGCGGCCCGGACCGGACCGGGCGCGGGATCGGCTTCCGAAGTGAGCTTCTGACGTGAGCTTCCGGCATCAGCCCCCGACGGTGATCTGGGACGCCGGGTCGGTGGTGTCGACGACCTGGTAGGTCGCGTTGAAGGTGGAGGTCGTGGCGCTCGTCGGGCAACCGAAGCCGCCCACCACCTTCACCGGCACCGACACATTGGTGAACTTGAGGGTGGACGGCGCGCCGTTGGTCCACGTACCGGTCGCGGTGGACGGCGAGGCGGTCACGGTGCAGGACGCCAGACCACTGGTCTTGACGACGAACCCGCCGGGCCCGAAGGACAGGGACCCGGTGGTCGGCGCGCCGTTCTGCATGGCGACGGTCCAGGGGGAACCCGTGGTGTCAACGGTGGCGCTGACGCCCGGCATGCTCGTGGAGCAGTTGGTGTAGGTCGGCGAGCTGATGCCGTTGCTGACCGCTCCGTCCGGGTTGTGGTTGTCCGGCGCCGCTGGGACTTTCCCGGACGCCTTGGAGACGGAGCAGGTGACGGTTACGGGACCGGCCTTGAACGTGGCCTTGGTGCCGCTGACCAGCGTGGCTTCGTACGAGTGACCGGCCGGGGCCACGGTGGTGGACCCCGCGGCGGGGGCCGGGGCCGGCTGGGCGGCGGTGGCCGAACCCGGAACGGCGAGCGACAACGCCGCGATCGCCAGGACTCCCGTGCCGGTGGCGAGCAGAGCGCGCGTGCGCGAGGCAGGATGCGTCATCTCGGATCTCTCCTTCTGCGATGCGAGTGCTTCTGCGGATGCGGATGCGGGTGCTTGCGCGGATCGGTGCGGTGGAAGCGCGGCGGGTGCGGTCGCTGCGTGGGTGGGTGCGCGCGGTGAGGACGGGCGGCGGTCACCGGACGTGCGCCAGGCGCTGTGGGCCGTGGGCCGTCCGGCGTAGGCCGTGCGCCAGGGTCCGTCCGGCATCGGCCGCCGGTCAGGTGGAGGTCGCGCCGGACGTGTCCTGCACGGTCGGGCCGGCCGCCTCCGGCGTGCTGGGACGCGGCTGCCAGGCGAAGATCAGGGCGCCGCCGATGATGCCGATGACGGTGCCGAACAGGAAGCCGCCGAGGTTGGACATGACCAGGGCCGCCATGGCCAGGAGCACGGTGACGACCCCCGCCAGTCCCCGGTAGTGCGGGGCGAACCACGCGGCCAGGCCCATCACGATCATCACCACGCCCACCAGGATGGACGGGATGCCGGCGATGCCCTGCTGGAGCATGACCTTCAGCGGAGCCAGCGGGATGGCGCAGATCTCGGCCCCGGCGACGCTGGCCGCCAGCCCGCCCCAGAAGGGTCGCCCCTTGCGCCATCGCCGCCACCGGGCCCACGGGCCCAGGCGGGTCTGGTTCTCCGTGCCGGACGTGCCGGACGTATCGGGTGTGCCGAGCGTGCCGGATGTACCGGGTGTGCCGGATGTACCGGGTGTGCCGGGCCCGGGGCGGGTTTCCGGCGCGCCCACCGAGGGGTCCTCCGTGCCCGGCGACCGGCTCTCCAAGGGGAGGGTGTCCTCGGAGTCGGAGGGGACCCCCTTGGGGAAGTCGTCCCCGGGGAGTGCGGGGGCGGCGGCCAGGTGGTTGTTCGCCCGGCGGCCCGGACGGTTCTCCGTACGGCGCTTCATACGGACGTCTCCCTGGGCATCCCCACGGCTCCGTGGAGGGCTCTGCGCGTGGCGGTCCGGGTCGGCGGCGGCCGTCATGTCAGAAGCATTCCTTCTTGCCCTTGGAGATGTTCATGCTCAGCCCGGTCAGCTTGAAGGTCCCGGCGTTGGTGGCCCAGGCCGTCTGCTTGACGTTGGTGATCACCGTGTCGTCGGCCTGCTGGGAGAACATGTCCTGCATGCCCTGGGCGCTGTCGGGGCCCTTGTCCAGCGTGGAGGCGTCGCGGCCGATCTCGATGTTGTTGAAGGACGCGTTGCCGGAGAGCTGGGTGGCGTCCACGAAGAGGTTGGTGGCCTCGACGGGCTTGCCGCCCTTGCCCGCGGTGAGGTTGAGCGAGATGTCACCGAGGACGGGCAGGCTGGTCACGACGGACTGGCACAGGTTGTGCAGTTCCGCCTTCTTGAACGCGGTGATGGCGACGGGCAGCAGGTCTCCCCGGGCATTGGTGTCCACGCCGCCGTACTGGGCGAAGCCCTCGCCCACAAGCCGCGAGGTGGAGACCTTGAACTGCTGGCCCGACACCGCGAACGACGCCGCCAGGGCGCCGTTGGCCAGGGCGATGCCGAGCGCCGCCGTGCCCGCGAGCGCGGGGACGGACAGTACGGCGAACTTCCGCCAACTGACACGCCCCGTCACATGTCTTCCGTGTGCGTCCTTCATGAGTGAGTCCCCTTCGTAAGCGGTGGGTCGCGCTGTCGACATGGGTGGGGGGAGTGTGGACATGAGGTGTTGCTACGGGGTGCGGGCGCCGGCCCCGGTGCCGGGGTGCCGAGGCCGACGGATCCGCTGCGTTCAGGTGCGCGGTGCGGCGGTGCGGGTGCGCGGTGCGGCGGTGCAGGGATGCGGTGAATTGCGCGAGTGAGCGGTGCCGTGCGTGAAGGTGCGGCGAAGTGCGTGCGCGCTTGTGGGGGAAGTGTGGGGGAACGTGCGCGCAAAGTGCGACTCCGCGATGAGCGGTGTGGGACGGTGCGCGATTGTGCCGAACTGCCAAGTGTTACTGGCGAGTTGACTTTAAGTCTGCCAGTGGCTGTTGGCAAGGACGGTGAAGCAGTGGTTTTGAGACGGCCGAGTGTCGACGGTGCGGGAACAGGGTGGAAGTAGCAGGTCACAACCTTGTGGGGCGCGTCGTACGGATCACCGCGCGGGTGCGGGAGGCGCCCTGGTTCGTCCGGAGGCGAGGGCTCCGTCCGGACGCGAGGACTCCGACCGGACGCGAGGACTCCGACCGGACGGAGGGGCATTCGTTGCGGCGCAAGGCCCGATTCGGTGGCCCGTCGGACTTGCCGCCGTCTGCGGTCTGGTCGTCTGCGGCTTTGTTGTTTTCGGCCTCGTCGTCTGCGGCCTCGTCGTTGTCTGTCGCTGCCGTCGTCTGCGGCCTCGTCGCCGGGCGGTGGCGGTGGCATCGTGGAACGGGCGCTGGGACGAGCCCACGACGGGGAACTGGGACGATCCCACGGCGGGGAGGGGGCGCGCGGTGAGCCTGCGAGGTTTCGGCACGATCGGCTGCCGGGCGGACGACGTGGCCGCAGCCGGGGCCTGGTACGCGGAGTTCCTGGGCGTGGAGCCCTCCTCCGAAGGTCCGGGACCGGGCGGGTGCCTGGCTTGCGCCGAGCCCTGCCTCGAAGTCCTCGCGGCCGGCCGGCGGCCGTAGCGTGGACGTGCTGGCGTTCCGCGACGCCGCCGCATGGGAGTCCTGGCTGCGGGCGCGGCACGCGGACCGGACGGAGGCCTGGCTGCGGATCGCCAAGCGGCACACGCGGATCGCCCTGCCCACGATCGGGGAAGCGCTCGACGTCGCCCTGTGTTACGGCTGGATCGACGGACAGCGCAAGGCGTACGACGCGGACTCCTACCTCCAGCGCTATGCGCCGCGCCGCCCGGGCAGTGCGTGGTCGCGGATCAACGTGGCGAAGGCGGAGGCGCTCATGGCGGCCGGCCGGATGAGCCCGCCCGGATACGCGCAGGTCGAGGCCGCCCGCGCGGACGGCCGGTGGGACGCGGCGTACGCGCCGCAGCGCACCGCCACGGTCCCGCCCGACCTCGCCGAGGCGCTGGCCGGCGACCCCCGCGCCCGCGCGGCCTTCGAGCGCCTCGGCCGCTCCGACCGGTACGCCGTGATCCTGCCCCTCCTCCGGGCCCGGACCCCGGAGGCCCGCGCGAGGCTCCTGGCCCGGGCGATCGCCAGACTGGCGGGTGGGGAGTAGGGCGGGCGGGCGTCCGTCACGGTGCCTTTGCCGAGGGCTTCCGCTGGACGCCTACACCGCGGGGGGACGCCTTCGCGGCCACGCGCCTCGTCACCGCATGACCACGCCGACCACCAACGGCGCGCCCGACCGGCTACCCGTACCGGACCGCCAACGGCGCGTCGACCACCAACGGCGCGCCCGATCCGCTGCCCATACCGAACCCCAACGGCGCGCCCGACCCGCTATCCGTACCGGACCTGCAACTCCTTCACCCCGTTCAGCCAGGACGACCGCAGGCGGCGCGGCGGGCCGGCGAGGGAGATGTCCGGGAGGGCGTCCGCGATGGCGCCGAAGATGAGGTCGATCTCCAGGACGGCCAGGGACTTTCCGAGGCAGAAGTGCGGACCGCCGCCGCCGAAGCCGAGGTGCGGGTTGGGGTCGCGGGTGATGTCGAAGTCCTCGGGGCGGTCGAAGACCTCGGGGTCGTGGTTGGCCGAGGCGTAGAACAGGCCGACCCGGTCACCCTTGCGGATGTGCGCGCCGCCGAGCGTGGTGTCCTGGGTGGCGGTGCGCTGGAAGGACACCACGGGCGTCGCCCAGCGGACGATCTCCTCGGCTGCCGTCTTGGGCCGCTCGCGTTTGAAGAGTTCCCACTGGTCGGGGTGGGTGAGGAAGGCGTGCATGCCGTGCGTGATGGCGTTGCGGGTGGTCTCGTTGCCCGCGACGGCCAGCAGGAGGACGAAGAACCCGAACTCGTCGGGCCGCAGGTTGCCCTCGTCCTCCGCCGCGACGAGCCGGGTGACGATGTCCTGGGCGGGGCACCCCTTGCGCGCCGTGGCCAGCGACATGGCGTACGAGATCAGCTCCACGGAGGCCTCGGCGCCGGCTTCCTCGGTGAGGGCCAGTTCCGGGTCCTCGTAACCGATCATCCGGTTCGACCAGTGGAAGATACGGGCGCGGTCCTCCTGGGGGATGCCGATCAGTTCGGCGATCGCCTGGAGCGGCAGTTCGGCGGCGATATCCGTGACGAAGTTCCCGGTGCCGCCGTCCCGCGCCGCGGCCACGATCCGGGTCGCCCGCTCGCGCAGGGCGCCCTCCAGCGCACGGATCGCCCGCGGGGTGAAACCGCGCTGCACGATCTGGCGGACGCGGGTGTGCTCGGGCGGGTCCATGTTGAGCATGATCAGGCGCTGTACCTCGATCTGGTCGCGCGGTGTGCCCGGGGAGAACCGGATGATCGAGGTGTTCTGACTGGCCGAGAATATGTCGGGCTTGGTGGACACCTCCTTGACGTCCTCATGGCGGGTCACGGCCCAGTAGCCCTCGTCGTCGAACCCGGCGGCGTCGCGCGGCTGGGCGATCCAGCTGACGGGAGCCGAGCGCCGCAACTGGGCGAACTCCGGCAAGGGAACGCGGCTTTCGTAGACATCGGGGTTCGTGGGGTCGAACCCGTCCGAGAGGGCGGGGCAGGGCATCGGCGACTCCAGGTCCGGCCGGGTCCGGGGAGTGCGGGCGGTCCGGACGGCCGGTCGCGATCGGCATGACCCCTGACGCGGCATCAGGTGCGGGTACGGCGTGACCGTAATGAGAAGTGCCTCCGGAAGGCAAGGGGCCGCAGGTCGCGGGGCGTTGGGGTACGGATGGGGCGTGTCCGGCGGAGGTGGGAGCGGGAGCCCGCGCGGACGGTGGGAAGGGTGCTGACCTGGGGTGATGGGCGGGTGCCGGGGCGTTGTCAGTGGTGGCTGCCACACTCGGCGCATGAGTGAATCGACTGCTGTTCCATCGGCCAACCTGGCGCCGAAATGGCCCGGGGACACCCGGGAGGCGCTTCCCCGCGTGGGGGACGAGCGCACGATCCTGACCGGCTATCTCGACTGGCAGCGCGCCACGTTCGAGCTGAAGTGCTCCGGCCTGTCGCCCGAGCAGCTCTCGCGGCGCGCCGTCGATCCCTCCAGGATGAGCCTGCACGGCCTGATCCGCCACCTCGCCGGCGTCGAGCGGTGGTGGTTCCGCGTGCAGTTCGCAGGCGAGAAGCTGCCGCTCCTCTACTACACGGACGACGACCCCGACCAGGACTTCGAGAAGCTCGACGGGGACCCTCAGGAGGCGCTCGCGGTCTGGCGTGAGGAGTGCGCGCGGTCCCGCGAAATCGTCGCGAACGCCCCTTCGTTGGATGCCACGGGCGTGCACGCGGCATCGGGTGAGCCGATCTCGCTGCGCCGGATAGTGGTCGGCCTGATAGGGGAGTACGCCCGTCACAACGGCCACGCGGACCTGCTGCGGGAGCGGACCGATGGGGTCACGGGGTTCTGAGGGGGGATGGGGTCACGGGGTTCTGAGGGGGGATGGGGTCACGGGGTTCTGAGGAGGTGGTGGACTCGCTGACTCGTGTGGAGTTGAGGGTGGGGTGGCCGACTCGGTGATGCCCGTCCGCTGAGTCGGTGCTCGTGCCGGTGGGCCGGTGGGCCGGTGCTCGTGCCGCTGGGGAGCCGGGAGGGGGAATACCCGCGCCGCCGAGGGGGATCGGGAGCGGTGATTCCTGTGCTGCCGTTGGGGGCCGGAGGCGATGAGGGCCGTTCCGCCGCCGAAGGGTTCTCCCCCGGTTGCGGGTGCGGCTTTCCGCAGGTGGAAGCGGAGGGGATCCGCATTACGGGGCGGCGGCTCGCGTCCTACGTTTCTACAGGCGGTCACCGAGGCGGCCGAACGGCACCGGTGACGGCACTGCTGACGGCCGCGCGGCACTGTGACGCGCAGGTCGCGCGGCGCTGCGGCGCGGCACTGCGACGCGCAGGCGATCAGCGCCAGGGGGACACCGCCGAGCACCACCGGGGCGTCCGCGACGGTTGTGAGCGACGGACGTGGGCGACGGACGAGGACAGGACGAGGCGAGGCATGAACGAGCACCGGAACGAGCACCGGAACGAGCACGGGGATGAGCGCGTGGAGGGGCAGGGGGACGAGCGCGGGGACGAGCACGTGAACAGGGCGCGGCAGCAGGCGCGTGGCGAGCGCGCCCCCTCCCGGCGGAGGCGGAGGGGAAGGGGGATGCGTACGGGCATGGCCGCCACTGCCGCCGTGCTGCTGGCGGCCTTGACCGCCGCACCCGCGGTGGCGGTGGGGGCTTCGGCGACCGCTCCGGCCGTCCAAGGCGCCATACCGGCCGGCCACGGGCCCACAGTGACCAGCCACAGCGCCACACCGATCGTCCAAGGCGCCACACCGGCCGTCCACAGCGCCACAGTGACCAGCCGTGGCGCCGCGCGCGCCGACCACGGGCGCGGGACGCTGGTGTCCGTCGTACCGCTCGGTCACGTGAGTCGGGCGCGGATCGTCGAGCAGGCGCGGGAGGCCGGGTTCGACGGGGAGGCGGCGCGGCACGACGTCGCCGACTACCGGCTGACGTACCGCACCGTCACGCCCGAGGGGCGGCCGACCACCGCGTCCGGGCTGCTGGTCCTTCCGGAGGGCGGGGCCCGGCGGCTGCCCACTGTGGTGCACGCCCACGGCACGCTGTCCTATCGCGGGTACGCGCCCTCGGTCGCGGACGACAGTCCGGACCGGGCGGCGACCCAGTTGTTCGCGTCGCTGGGACGGGTGGGCGTGGCTCCCGACTACCTCGGTCTCGGTACGGGGCCGGGGCGGCACCTGTACATGGACGCGTGGTCGTCGTCGGCGGCGTCCCTGGACGTGCTGCGTGCGGCACGTTCGGCGGTCCGGGCCCTGGGCCGGTCGATGGACGGCCGGGTGGGGGTGACCGGGTTCTCGCAGGGCGGTCAGGTGGCCATGGCCCTGAGCCGCGAGCTGGCCGGAGGCGTGGACCCGCGCTTCCGGCTGCGGGCGCTGGCACCGGTCTCCGGTCCCTACGACCTGGAGGGCAGCACCCTGCCCGGGATGTTCGACGGGCGCGTCGCCCCGGACGCCGCCGTCTACTACGTGTCCTACTACCTCACCGCGCAGAACCGGCGGTACCCGCTGTACAAGGACCCGCACGACGTCTTCCGGGCCCCGTACGCCGACCGCGTCGAGACCCTCTTCGACGGCGAGCACCCGGCGGAGGACGTGGAGGGGAAGCTGCCCGGCTCGCTCAAGGAATTGCTGACCGACACCTGGCACGAGAAGCTGCGGCACCCGTCGGGGCTGTTCCGGAAGGTGATACGCGCCAGTGGCGGCACATGCGACTGGGCCCCGGAGCCGGATGTCCCCACCACGCTCTACACGGCGACGGGTGACACGCACGTCCCCGTCGCCAACACCCGGGCGTGCGTTCGCTCGCTGGCGAAGTACGGCGCCCGGGCCACGGTGATCGACCAGGGTGCGAAGACCGGCCACTTCGGCACGTGGCAGCGCTCGGTGCCGGACATAGCCCGCTCGCTCCCCGCCGGCTGAGGACCGTTCCCCGCTGCGTCTGAGGACCGTTCCCCGCTGCGGGCTGAAGGTGCCCCCGTTACCGGCTGAGGGCGGACCCCGCCTCCGGACGCGGAGACCCTCGCCGCCGGACGCGGAGAACCCCGGGGCCGGTGTTCCGTGCCCCGGGGTTCCCGGTTGCTCCCGGGTCCCTTCAGGAGAGGGACCCGCGGTGTGCGGCTTGTCCTCTGCTCGGCCGCGTGACCGACCTGCTGGTTCGGTCCTGCCGCCGGTCTGGCCTGCCGATCCGGCCTTGCTGCTTCTTCCGGCTGTCCGGCCATCCGACCCGGCCGGGTCAGTACGAGCCGTGGGCCTGCCAGAAGTTCCAGGCGGCGCAGGGGCTGCCGTAGCGGGAGTTCATGTAGTCCAGGCCCCACTTGGCCTGGGTGGTCGGGTTGGTCTTCCAGTCGGAGCCGGCCGAGGCCATCTTGCCCGCGGGCAGCGCCTGGACCAGGCCGTAGGCACCGCTGGAGGGGTTGGTGGCGGTCGGGTTCCAGCCGCTCTCATGCTCAACGATCTTGCTGAAGCACTCGAACTGCGCCGGGTCCTTGACCACCTTCCGCACCGCGGCCTTCACGTCGCCGCCCGACTTCGCGGCGGCCTGGCCGGTGCCGTGGGCCGAGGCGTGGCTCGCGGGGGCGGGCGCCGTGTGGCTCGTGGCGGCCTGGCTCGGCGTGGCGGAGAACGCCACGGCGGCGGAGGCGCTCAGCGCGACGGTGCCGGCCGCGATGACAGCCTTCTTGCCGAGGGGCATGCGGCGGGTGATCGTGGACACGCTCGTACGCACGAAGGACAGCCTTCCGTGGGGGACAAGGGAGATCGCCGGGCTGCGGAGGACACACGCTGCTCGCGGCGACGTCATCCAACATGAGCGGTGGCTCCCGGAGGCGACAAGAGCCCTCCCGCCACGCCCTCCACTAGTGGTGCTCGCACGTGGGTGATCGTCCCGTCCGAGTGATCCCCGGACAACGGGGCCGAACGCGGGGCGGAGGCTACGAAGGGGAGTCGTATGTGACGCGGGTCATGTGGGCCGCCTCACGCTTGCGTAATAGGTTTGGCCCGTTGGCGATCATTACATGACTGTCGTTGGCGGGGCAGGGAAAGCGCGATGATCAAGCGGGCTGCGGGGCGGGACGCGGGGCGTCTGACGGCGATGGTGCGGGGCTCGCGGGCGTACGAGGGCCCGTACGCGCCCATGGTGGCGGACTACCTGGTGACGGCCGACTACATAGAGCGGCACCGCGTCTTCCTGGCCACCGACGACACTGCGGATGACGGTGACCGGCTGCTCGGCTTCTACGCCCTCGTCCTGGACCCGCCGGAGCTGGACCTGATGTTCGTGGCCGACCACGCCCAGGGCTCCGGCCTGGGGCGGCGGCTGGTCGAGCACATGAAGGGGGAGGCGCGCGCGGCGGGGCTGGAGCGGGTCAAGGTGGTCTCGCACCCGCCCGTGGAGGGGTTCTACCGCAGTGTGGGCGCGGAGCGGGTGGGCACCGTCCCGGCCGTCCTGCCGAAGATCAACTGGGAGCGCCCGGAGCTGGCCTTCCCGATCCGGTAGGACCGGGGGCCGGGCCGCCTGGGCCGCCTGGGCCGCTCGTGCGGGGGCGGGCGGCGGGAGAGGAGCCGGCCACCGGCCCCGGCTTCCCGGCCACCTGCCCTGGCCCGTCAGCCGCCGTCCCCTGTCCCGGCCCCCCGGGTTCCACGAAAGACACCGGGACCTCGAAAGCGGCGCGGCGGGTGGCGCGGCGGAGGGCCTTGAGGACGGTGCCGCCGAGGGTGAGCGTGAGGACGACCGTGACGAGGGCGCGGGGGAGGTCCCAGCCCAGTGAGGTGGCGAGGCAGTAGGCGAGGAAGCGGGCCAGGTTCTCGTGCAGCGGGTCGCCGGGGACGAACGAGACGCCCGAGCCCATGCCGCCGATGTACGGCCACCCCTGGAGGTTCATGATCAGTCCGTACAGGACGGAGGACACCGCCCCGTAGGCGGCCAGCATCACCAGCTCGCGCGGGCCGCGCAGCCGCTCCGGTCCCGGCAGCAGCCCCGCCCCCATCGCCACCCAGCCCATGGACAGCATCTGGAACGGCATCCACGGCCCGACGCCCCCGGTCAGCAGCGCGGACGCGAACATCGCCACCGAGCCCAGGACGAACCCGAAGCCGGGCCCCAGCACCCGCCCCGCCAGCACCATCAGGAAGAACATCGGCTCGATACCCGCCGTGCCCGCGCCGAGCGGGCGCATCGCGGCGCCCGCGGCGGCCAGGACGCCGAGCATGGCGATGGCCTTCGCGTCCAGGCCGGTGTCCGCGACCGTCGCCACGACCACGGCCAGCAGCAGCGGCAGCAGCGCCGCGAACAGCCAGGGCGCGTCCTTGGAGTGCGCCAGCCCGGACGCGGAGTCGGCCAGCAGCGGCCACCCGAAGGCCATCACGCCGATCACCGAGACCAGGACGAGCGCGGCGACCGAGTGGGGCCCCAGCCGCACGGCGCGCACCTTGCCGCGAGGCGGGAGGTTACCCATAGCGTTTCCGCCGTCTACTCGGCCGTTCACGCCGTCTCTCCCAGGGTGCGCGCGACCTGCGGCACGGTGAGCCACGGCAGCGGCGCCAGAACCTTGGCGACCTGCGGCGCGAAGGAGGGCGACGACACCACGACCTCGGCGGTGGGGCCGTCGGCGACGACCTCGCCGTCGGCCAGGATGACGACCCGGTGGGCCAGCTCGGCGGCCAGTTCCACGTCGTGGGTGGCCAGGACGATGGCGTGGCCCTCGGCGGCCAGGCCGCGCAGCAGCTCGACGAGCCGGGCCTTGGCGGCGTAGTCCAGGCCGCGCGTGGGCTCGTCCAGAAGCAGCAGCGGCGGCCGGGCCGTGAGCACCACGGCCAGCGCCAGTGCCAGCCGCTGGCCCTCGGACAGGTCGCGCGGGTGCGTGGCGTCCGCGACGTCCGGCAGCAACGAGGTGACCAGCGTCCGGCAGCTACCGGGCGCGGCGTCCGCGTCCTGGTCGGCGGCGGCGCACTCGGCGGCGACGGTGTCCGCGTACAGCAGGTCGCGCGGCTCCTGCGGCACCAGGCCGACGTGCCTCAGGAGGGCGCGCGGGCTCGTGCGGTGCGGTGCGGCCCCGCCGACCCGCACCGCACCGGCGGCGGGTTCGTGCATGCCGACCAGCGTCGTCAGCAAGGTGGACTTGCCCGCGCCGTTGCGCCCCATGAGGGCGACGGTCTCGCCGGCCCGCACGGTCAGGTCCACGTGCCGGAGGGCGTCGATGCGGCCCCGGCGGATGGACAGCCCGGCGGCTTCCGCGACGACGGGATCGGTGGGTCCTGGCTGCCCGGCCGGGTGGGACGCTGGGCCCTCGCCCGTGCCCTTGCCCGCGCCAAGCGCGTCACCCGCGTCTCCCGCTGCGCCCCCGCGTCCCAACCACGTCCGTCGGCGTGCGCCCGTCCCCGTGCCCGTGCCCGTCCCTGTTCCCGTCCCCGGTGCGGCGGTCCGCCGACCGAACCTCCCCCTGCGGACGAAGCCCGGCTCCACTCCGTCCTCGGGCGCGGCGCCTCCGCGCCCCGCCCCCGTCTCGTCGGGACCCCGATCGCCGACCCCCCGCGCCTGGGCACCGTGTGCCGCGAGCGCGGGCCGTTCCCGCCCCGCCAGCCGCTCCCGCAGGGAGGCGGCCCGGCGCCGGGCGTCGCGGACCGTCAGGGGCAGGGGCGACCAGCCGGCCAGCTTGCCCAGGGCGACGACCGGCGGGTGCACGGGGGAGACGGCCATGATCTCGGCGGGGGTGCCGATGACGGGGGCCGCGCCGGGGGCGGGGAGCAGGATGACCTGGTCCGCGTACTGGACGACGCGCTCCAGCCGGTGTTCGGCGAGCAGGACCGTGGTTCCGAGGTCGTGTACGAGGCGCTGGAGCACCGCGAGCACCTCCTCGGCGGCGGCCGGGTCGAGCGCCGAGGTCGGCTCGTCCAGGACCAGCACCTTGGGGTGGGTGGTGAGCACCGAGCCGATCGCCACCCGCTGCCGCTGCCCGCCCGAGAGCGTGGCGATGGCACGGTCCCGCAGGTCGGCCAGGCCCAGCAGGTCGAGCGTCTCCTCGACCCGCCGCCGCATCACCTCGGGCGCCAGCCCCAGCGACTCCATGCCGTACGCGAGCTCGTCCTCGACGATGTCGGTGACGAAGTGGGCCAGCGGGTCCTGACCCACGGTGCCGACCACGTCGGCCAGCTCACGCGGCCGGTGCGTGCGGGTGTCCCGCCCGTCGACGGTGACGCGGCCGTGCAGGGTGCCCCCGGTGAAGTGCGGTACGAGGCCGCTGACGGCGTTGAGCACGGTGGATTTGCCGACACCGGACGGCCCGACGAGGAGGCACAGCTCCCCTTCGGGAACGGTCAGGTCGATGCCCCGTACGGCGGGCGCCTCGGCGTCGCCGTAGGTGACCGAGACCTGCTCGAACCGGATCACTGGGTGGCTCCTTCAGGGACGACGGAACGGGGGTTTCGGCGCGGCCGGGGGCTTCGGCGCGGACAGGGGCTCGGAGGGTGCGGCCGGGGGTTCGGAGGACGCGGCCGGGGGTTCGGAGGACGAGGCCGGGGGCTCAACGGGTGCGGCCGGGGGCTCAACGGGTGGGGCCGGGGACCTCAAGGCGGCGCCCGAGGCAGACGGGACACGCCGACGACTACCGGCCGCGCTCCTGGAACCGGCCGCGCGCCCAGGACCATCCGCCTCAGCAGCCACCGTCGTCACCGGCGCCGGCGCCACGAAGCCCGGCAGCAGCCCGAGAAGAACCGCTGCGGCCGGCCACAAAGGCAGATCCGGCGTCGTCAACGGAACGGCCGGCGGATGCAGCGCCTCGGGCGCGGACGAGGCGGCCCAGATCATCAGCGCCGCGACCCCGACACCCGAGCCCGCGATCAGCCAGGCCCGCGGCCCCCACCGGTCGGGCCGGTAGCGGGTCCGCACCGAACGCCGGCCGCCCAGCCACAGCCCGCCCAGCGCCGCCGCCAGCCCGGCGAGCAGCAGCGGCAGCCCGTAACCGGCGCCCGTCTCGGCGAGCAGCCCGTACGTACCGGCGCAGACACCGAGCAGGCCGCCCAGGGTGAGCGCCGTGGTGGTGTGCCGGACGGCGGGCGGCACCGCCGCGGTGCGCCCGTACCCGCGGGCGTCCATCGCCGCGGCCAGCGCCACCGAGCGCTCCAGCGCGCCTTCCAGCACCGGCAGGCCCACCTGGAGGAGCGCGGTGAACCCCCGGTCGCGGCGTCCCCGCAGCCGGCGCGCGGCGCGCAGCCGCTGCACGTCCGCGACCAGGTGCGGCGCGAAGGTCATGGCCACGACGACCGCGACCCCCGCCTCGTACAGGGCGCCCGGCAGCGACTTGAGCAGCCGCGCCGGGTTGGCCAGCGCGTTGGCCGCGCCGACGCAGATCAGCAGGGTGGCCAGCTTGAGCCCGTCGTACAGGGCGAAGACCAGCCCCTCGGCGGTCACCCGGCCGCCGATCCGCACGCCCTTCGCCCACTCGGGCAGCGGCACCTCCGGGAGGGTGACCAGGGTGTGTGTCCCGGGGATCGGGGAGCCGAGGAAGAAGGCGAAGACCAGCCGGATGCCGATCACCACCAGCCCCAGCTTGACGAAGGCCCCGTACGAACGGGCCCAGGGCGCGTCCGTACGGCGGGCCGCGACCACGTAACCCGCGACGCCGATGAGCAGGGCGAGCAGCAGCGGGTTGGTAGTGCGCGAGGCGGCGGTCGCCAGGCCCAGCGCCCACACCCACCACGCGCCGGCGTGCACCGCGTTGGCGCGGGTCGCCTGCGGCGCGCCGCGCGACGGGCGGGCGCCCCGCCGTGCCGTGCCGCGCGACGGGCGGGCGCCGCGCCGTGCCATGTCGCGTGACGGGCGGGCGCCCCGCCGTACCGTGCCGGTCATCCGCGGCGGCGGCGCGCCTGCCACAGGGCCGCCGCTCCCAGGACCACGACGGCGGCGATGCCGCCGATCAGACCGGCGGAGGGTCCGCCACCGTCCGCGTCCGATGTATCGCCGGACGGGGACGCGGACGTGGACGGGGCGGCCGATCCGTTCCCGGCCCCGTTCCCAGAAGCCTCCGCCTTGTCCGCGCAGCCCGTCCGGGGGTAGCCGGCGATGGCGCACAGCAGCGCGGCGGAGTTGTACCGCAGCGGTTTGGCGACCGTGGCCAGCGCGTCGGCGGCCGAGGCGTCCGGCGCCACCCGCGCGCATTCCTTACGGGCCGGAGGCGGCGTCTCGCCCTTGGGCGCGTCGACGGCCGTACCGAAGTCGAGGACGAGCGCGACCCGCTTGCGGCCCTCCTGGGCGGGCGTCCCGGCGCAGATCGCGCCGAAGTCGGCCGCGGCCCGGGGCTTGCCGGTGGCCGTCGCGTCGGCGCCCACGGTGAAGCGGAACCCGGCCACGTCACCGTCGGCCGGGCGCGCGGTGGCCGGGCCCTCGGTCGCGTACGACCAGGCGCCGTCCTTCGCGTCCCAGAAGGACCAGTAGCGGTACTCCGCCGCCTGGGCGGGCCCGGCGGCGGCCAGGCCCAGGGCCGGAACGGCCAGGGCGCCGGCCAGCGCGAGGCTGCCGAGGCGGCGGGCGCGCCGGGGAGGTGCCGTCAGCACGGGTTCGTCGTCTTCCCGTGCGTCACGGCTGGTGCTTTTTCCTGCCATCAGAGCTGGTTCTTCTTCCGGCGACCGCTCAGCAGGAAGCCCGCGCCCACGCTCGCGACAAAGAAGACGCCGACGATCCACCACGTGACCGTGCCGCTGTCGTCGTCCGTGCCGTCCTCGTCCCGCGCCTTCTCCGGGGAGTCGGTCGCGGCGGCGGGCTTCGGCCCGGTGGCGTTCAGCTTGGCCACGAGGTCGGTGCCGCCGAACGCGCGCGGGTCCGTCCCGGCGGCGTGCGCGGTCAGGACGAGCTGGGCGTACCCGGCCGGGCCGGTCTGCTGGGCCCAGGCCGCGCCGTTGTCCTGGAGCCACTTCAGCGGCTCCTGAAGGGCGGTGCGGTGGCCGCCGGCAGCGAGCGCGAGCACCGCGTCGGCGGTGTTGCCGGTGTCGGGCTGGCCCTCGGCGCCCGGCATCGCGGACATCAGGTGGTGGCCGTGCTCCTTCATGACGCGGACGAGGTGGTCCGCGGCGCCCTGTGCCGCCTGCTTCCCGTCCGGCTTGCCGCCGGGGGCCGGGCAGGTCAGGGGGGTGACCGGGGCGTCCGCGTCCTTGCCGGTCGGCGTGAGGAGGTAGCCCTTGCCGAGGGCGCCGAGCGCCGCGGCGGCGGTGGCGTCGTCGTTCGGGGCGAGCTTGCCGTCCTTGCCGGGCTGGAAGGCGAACGCGCCGCGCTCCCCGTCCTTCGCGTCACACCCGAGCTGGAGGCCGGCCAGCGCGTCGTACGGGTTCTTGCCGCCCTTCTTCGACGTGACCGCCTCCGGCTTCTCGCCCGCGGCGGCGAGCGCGCCGATCACCACGGACGTGGAGTTGGTGTCGCTGGGGGCGCCGGCCATCGAGCTCCACCCGCCGTCGTCCTGCTGCACCGACTTCAGCCAGGTCACGGCCTTCTTCACGGCGTCGTCGTGCCCGCCGATCGCGGCCAGCGCCTGCACGGCGACGGCCGTCTGGTTGGTGTCCCGCAGCGTCTTGCCGTCGCACGCCCTGACGGGCTCGGGGCGGAACGCGGTGAACGAGCCGTCGGCGCACTGCTGCCCGGTCAGCCAGTCGACGGCCGACCGCGCGGGGCGCTCCCCGACCGCGTCCTGCGCCAGCAGCGTCAGGGACTGCCGCCACACCCCGTCGTACTGCGGGTCCTTGTCGCCGTACAGGCCGTCGGGCAGCTTCGGTGACGCGGTGGCGGGCGCGGGCGAGTCGGCGGACGCGGCCGGCGCGCCGACCGCGCACAGCACGGCGGCGGTGGCCAGCGCGGCGGCGCCGCGGCGCGCCAGGGCGGCGAGGGAGGGGGCCATGGGGGCCATCGGGTCGGGTGCCTCTCGGGTGTCAGTTCACAGCGGGCGGTACGCGCCTCCGCGCTCGGTCGCCCGCCCGCGTCCCGACCCACGGGGTCGGTCACGGCGGCACCGGGCTCGGCCCCGCATACCTCGACGGTGCCGCCGCCGACCGGCCGCTTTCGCGGCACCCGGTGGCGGGAGCCTGGACCCGTGTCCCATCGGGTGCTCCGGCTCGCCCGGCCGGACGGCAACGACAAGATCGTTGGTGAACGGCCGCGCTCACGGTTGCGGGTCAGCGCCGGATTCGCACCGGCTTCCCCCGATCGGACACGGATGAAGTTGTCCACAACACCCTAACCGGACCGCTCCCCGGCGCCCCCTCCCCGGGCGGGGCCGGGCCGGAGGCGGGCCCGCCGTTTCCGGCCTGTCCGGGGTTTGTGGACGCCCCGGCGAGGGCGGGTGGCGGGAGTGTTCTGGGACCCGGTGAACGCCGGGGGCGTTGTCCTCAATCGCCGGACGGGCTTGATGGTGCCGGGTCCGCTCCCGCGCAGCCGTGACGGGTTTGATAGTGCCGGGGCCACCCCTCGTAGCCGGACGGGTGAAAGAGCGGGCTCTGTTCCGCGAGCTTGCCGCCCGCCCTCACGTGGTCGTGCTGGTGACGGCGCCGACGTTGCTTGGGATTCGCTCTGTGCCTACGTGGCTTGCCGATGGGGGGAGGCTGGAAATCAAGCCCGTCCGGCGTTTGAGGACAACGCCTCCGGCGTTCGCCGGGTTCAGAGATCGCCCGCCCCTTGCCCGTCGCGTCGGTGCTGGAAGCTGCGGGGTGTCCTCAAGCGCCGGACGGGCTGGGGACTCGGCCCGCAGCCGCAGGACCCGTAGCCCCCGGGCCGCAGCCGCAGGATCCGTAGCCGCACGGCCCGTAGCCCCCGCCGTTCAATCACCTTCAAGCGCACATAAGCTGACGCTCCATCACCCAGGCACCCGGCCGAACCCCAAGGTGGCGGCAAGGCGCCAATAGCTGATGTCGTGGAACGCGAGCAGCCGTTCCGTCCGATGAGGGCGTAAGAACGCATGGGCACAAGGACGTGAGGACATGACAGGCACGACCGATCACCAGCACACCGCGCCGGACGACCGCTGGCGCGTGGAGGTGGATCGCGGCGTCTGCGTCGGGTCCGGGATGTGCGTCGCCACCGCCCCCGACCGTTTCCGGCTGGACGCGGCGCGTCAGTCGCGTCCGACGGAGCCCGAGGCGGACGCGGGGGAGGCGCTGCTGGCGGCGGCCGAGAGTTGCCCGGTGGAGGCGATCTCTCTTACGCGCGCGAAGACGGGGGAGCCGGTGTTCCCGCCGGAGTCGTGAGGCCGACCAGCCGGCAAGCCGTCTCGATATCGATCTGCACCTGAGTGATGGACGCCCGCCCCGACAGCCACGTGATCAGCGCCGAGTGCCAGGTGTGCTCGATGACGCGGACGGCGGAGAGCTGCTCGGGCGTCGGCGGGGCGTCGAGGGCCATCGCGTCCAGGATGATCGCCGTGGTCAGCCGGGACACCGTGTCGACTTCGGGGCTCACCGAGCGGTCGGCGAAGGTGAGGGCGCGCACCATCGCGTCCGCGAGCTGCGGTTCGCGCTGGAGGGCGCGGAAGGCGCGCATCAGGGTCTGGGCGACGCGGGCGCCGGGGTCCTTCTCGGTGGGCGGGCGCTTGCGCAGCGTTTCGTGCAGGTGCTGGAGCTGGTCCTGCATGGTCGCGACGAGCAGGTGCACCTTGGAGGGGAAGTAGCGGTAGAGGGTGCCGAGGGCGACGTTGGAGGATTCGGCGACCTCGCGCATCTGGACGGCGTCGAAGCCGCCGCGGCCGGCGAGCCGGGCGCTGGCGTGCAGGATGCGGCGGCGGCGGGCTTCCTGACGGGCGGTCAGCGGCGGACTGTCGGGAAGGGTTGGGGGCGGACTGGCGGGGAGCGTCGGGGGTGTCGCCTGAGGTTCCGTAGTCATATGTCCCGTTCCGTGGCAGTCAGCCCGCTTCACGATGGTCAATCCGCTTCACGATGGTCGGCCCGGTTGGCGGTGGTCAACCCGGTTCGCGGTGGCCGACCCGCTTCGTGGCGCGTACCAGTGGTCGTACCGGTGGTCTGAGCGCGCACAGCATGGCAGGGGGCCGGGTGGTGGCGCGAATCACCTGGTGTGGCCGACGACGTGCGGTTTCCGGCCGGTAGATTCGAAGCTCCCCGAACTGATCAGTAGCTTGTTCCCGAGCGCGTTCCTGGTCGGTCGGTCGCGGACCGGTCCTCGATCGGTTACTGAAACTTGTTCTAGATTAGCGCCGGCGGCTACGCTCCGGCGGAAGTCCAGTGAGAAGGGGGCCGAGAGTGTCCGCCGAGGCCGTACAGGCAGCCGCGCCTCGCCCCGCCGAGGCCCCCGCGGGCTCGGCGCCGGCGAACGGTGACCGCCCACTGCGCATCGCGCTGCTGACGTACAAAGGGAACCCGTTCTGCGGCGGCCAGGGCGTCTACGTCCGCCACCTCTCCCGGGAACTCGCCCGCCTGGGACACCACGTCGAGGTCATCGGCGCCCAGCCGTACCCCGTCCTGGACGAGGGCGTGACGCTCACCGAGCTCCCCAGCCTGGACCTCTACCGGCAGCCCGACCCCTTCCGCACGCCCAAGCGGGACGAGTACCGCGACTGGGTGGACGCGCTGGAGGTCGCCACCATGTGGACGGGCGGCTTCCCCGAACCGCTCACCTTCTCGCTGCGGGCCCGCCGCCACCTCGCCGCCCGGCGCGGCCGGTTCGACGTCGTGCACGACAACCAGACGCTCGGCTACGGCCTGCTGGCCGACCTGGGCGCACCGCTCGTCACCACGATCCACCACCCCATCACCGTCGACCGCCGGCTCGACCTGGACGCCGCCGACACCTGGCAGCGCCGAGCCTCCGTACGCCGCTGGTACGGCTTCACGCGGATGCAGAAGCGGGTGGCGCGCCGCCTGCCGTCCGTCCTGACCGTCTCCGGCTCCTCGCGGCAGGAGATCGTGGAGCACCTGGGCGTGCCCGCGCGGCGCGTGCACGTCGTCCCCATCGGCGCGGACACCGAACTGTTCGCGCCCGATCCGGCCGTCCCCGAGGTCCCGGGGCGCATCGTCACCACCTCCAGTGCCGACGTGCCGCTCAAGGGCCTCATCTACCTGATCGAGGCGCTGGCGAAGGTGCGTACGGAGAACCCGGCGGCGCACCTGGTGGTGGTCGGCAAGCGGGCCGACGACGGGCCGGTGGCCGCCGCCATCGAGCGGTACGGGCTCGGTGACGCCGTGGAGTTCGTCAAGGGCATCAGCGACGCCGAGCTGGTGGACCTCATCCGGGGCGCGCAGGTGGCCTGTGTGCCGTCCCTGTACGAGGGGTTCTCGCTGCCCGCGGCCGAGGCGATGGCCACCGGGACGCCGCTGCTGGCCACCACAGGCGGGGCGATCCCCGAGGTCGCCGGCCCGGACGGGGAGACCTGCCTCGCGGTGCCGCCGGGCGACGCGGGCGCGCTGGCCGCCGGGCTGCTGCGGCTGCTGGGTGACGAACCGCTGCGCCGCCGCCTGGGCGCGGCCGGCCGGGAACGGGTGCTGGCCCGCTTCACCTGGCGCCAGGCCGCCATCGGCACCGCCGAGCACTACCGCGCGGCGATCGAGGCCCGGGCCCGCGCGGCACGCCCCACGGGGCTCCGGACGCCGCCCCCGGCCAGGTCCCGGACGCCCGCCGGACGCCGCTGATGGGCGGCGCGGACGGCATCGGCCGGTGTGCGCCGGGCGGTGCGCCCGGCAGCGTCGGCGACCGCCCGCGCCCCGTCCACGACGCCGTACGAAGTCCCGCACTCCCACCGGGGTGAGCCCCCCGACCGTTCCTCCCGCATCCCCACCCGCACCGATCCGGCGCCGGACCCGGCGCGGAGCCCTCCCGGACGAAAGCAGAGAGACGTGCTGACCGTCGACTTTTCCCGATTCCCGCTGGCGCCGGGCGACCGCGTGCTCGACCTCGGCTGCGGCGCGGGCCGGCACGCCTTCGAGTGTTACCGGCGCGGCGCCCAGGTGGTCGCGCTGGACCGGAACGGCGAGGAGATCCGCGAGGTCGCCAAGTGGTTCGCGGCGATGAAGGAGGCGGGGGAGGCGCCCGCGGGTGCCACCGCCACCGCCATGGAGGGCGACGCGCTGGCGCTGCCGTTCCCGGACGACAGCTTCGACGTCGTGATCATCTCCGAGGTCATGGAGCACATTCCGGACGACAAGGGCGTCCTCGCCGAGATGGTGCGCGTGCTGCGGCCCGGCGGCCGGATCGCGGTGACGGTGCCCCGCTACGGCCCGGAGAAGGTCTGCTGGGCGCTGAGCGACGCGTACCACGAGGTCGAGGGCGGCCACATCCGCATCTACAAGGCCGACGAGCTGCTCGCCAAGATGCGCGCCGCGGGCCTGAGGCCGTACGGCAGCCACCACGCGCACGCCCTGCACAGCCCCTACTGGTGGCTCAAGTGCGCCTTCGGCGTCGACAACGACAAGGTGCTGCCGGTCCGCGCGTACCACAAGCTGCTGGTCTGGGACATCATGAAGAAGCCGCTGGCGACCCGGCTCGCCGAGCGGGCGCTGAACCCGCTGATCGGCAAGAGCTTCGTCGCGTACGCCACCAAGCCGCACCTGCCGACCGCGTCCGCCGCCCCCGCCTCCGTGGAAGCCGCCGCCTCCGGTGCGTCCGACACCACGGCTCCCGCTGCCTCCGGTGCGTCCGGCGTCACGGCTCCCGCCGCCTCCGGTGCGTCCGGCGCCACGGCTCCCACCGGCTCCGGTGCGTCCGGCACCGCGGCTCCCGCCGCCTCCGAAGCTCCCGCCGTCTCCGAAGCTCCCGGAGCCGCCAAGTGACGAGCCCGGGACGTACCGAACGCCTGGTCCTGCCCGGAGTGCTCACCGCCGAACAGGCGGCCCGTACGGTCGCGGGCATCGCGGCGACCCAGCGGGCGGACGGCGCGATCCCCTGGTTCCGCGGCCACCACCTCGACCCCTGGGACCACACCGAGGCCGCCATGGCGCTGGACGCGGCGGGCGAGCACGAGCGCGCCGAGGCCGCGTACGCGTGGCTGGCGCGGCACCAGAACGCCGACGGCTCCTGGTACGCCGCCTACGCCGACGGGGACGCCGCCGCGCCCACGGACCGCAACCGCGAGACCAACTTCTGCGCGTACCTCGCCGTCGGCGTGTGGCACCACTACCTCTCCACCGGGGACGACGCCTTCGTCGACCGGATGTGGCCCACCGTGTTCGCCGCGATCGAATTCGTGCTGGAGCTCCAGCAGCCCGGCGGCGAGATCGGCTGGAAGCGCGAGGACGACGGGACGCCGGTCACCGACGCCCTGCTGACCGGCTCCTCCTCCATCCACCACGCGCTGCGCTGCGCGCTGGCGCTGGCCGAGCACCGGAGCGACCCGCAGCCGGAATGGGAACTGGCGCTGGGCCGCCTGGGCCACGCCATCCGCCGTCACCCCGAGCGGTTCCTGGACAAGTCGCGCTACTCGATGGACTGGTACTACCCGGTGCTCGGCGGTGCGCTGCGCGGCCCGGAGGCCAAGGCGCGCATCGAGGAGGGCTGGGACCGCTTCGTGGTGCCGGGCCTCGGCGTGCGCTGCGTGCTGCCCAACCCCTGGGTCACCGGCGGCGAGAGCGCCGAACTGGCGCTGGCGCTGTGGGCGATGGGGGAGTCCGACCGGGCGGTGCGGATACTGAAGTGGATCGGTCACCTGCGGGCCGAGGACGGCATGTACTGGACCGGTTACGTCTTCGAGGACGACGCCATATGGCCGCGCGAGCGCACGTCCTGGACGGCCGGGTCGGTGCTGCTGGCCGTCGCCGCGCTGGGCGGGGACGAGGCGACGACGGCGGTGTTCGGCGGGGAGCGGCTGCCGGTGGGGCTGGACCCGGACTGCTGCCGGTAGCGGGGCCCGCGTGGAGGGGCGGCCGTCGCCGGGCGGGACCCGCGACGACGGGGCCGGTGGCGCCGGGGCCCGCGACGGCGGAACCCCCGCCGCGACCGGTCCAGACCTTTGCCGTACGGAGTCTTGCTCCGTCCGGGCCCCGGCGGCCAAGCTCACAGGATGGATCTGGAGCTGCGCCACCTCAAGACGATCCGGGCCATAGCCGACGCGGGCAGTCTCACCAAGGCCGCCTCCGTCCTCGGCCTGGCCCAACCCGCCCTGAGCGCGCAGCTCAAACGCATCGAACGCATCCTGGGCGGCAGACTCTTCGAGCGGGGGCGGTACGGGGTGCGGCCCACCGCGCTCGGCGAACTCGTCCTGGGGCGGGCGCAGATCGTGCTGCCGGCGGTCAGCGAACTCCAGGAGGAGGCCGTACGGTTCGCCCGCGCCTGGGAGGAAGTACCGCGCTTCCGGCTCGGCGGCACCCACGGCCCGCTCCTGGGCGGCCTGGTGGACCGGCTCGCCGCCGCGCACCCCGGCGTCCCGCTGACCACCCGCACCTCCTGGTCCGAACGCGAACTCGCTGCCCTCGTCACCGAAGGACTGCTGGACTTCGCGTTGATCGGCACCTGCGGGGAGGGCCCGGCGCCTGAGGCCGAGCGGCTGGTGTGGCGGGAGATCGCGGTCGACCCCGTCTTCGTCATGCTCGCCGACGACCACCCGCTGGTGGACGAGCCGGAGATCGACCTCGCCGACCTGGCGACGGAGGCGTGGGCGGTCGTGCCGGGGGACGGCTGCTTCGGCGACTGCTTCACCCTCGCCTGCGCCCAGGCCGGCTTCACCCCGGCGTCCGTCTACGAGACCGACATCGCCTCCTGCACCCACCTCGCGCAGGTCGGCCGCGCCGTCGGGCTCTGCCGGGCCACCCTGCCCGACACCCCCGGCCTGGTGACCCGGCCGATCGCCGGCACGCCGCTGACCTGGCGGCATCTGCTGGGCTGGCACCCGGCCGCGCGCGCCGCCGACGCCGCCCCGGCGGTGATCACGCAGGCGCGCGCCGCCCACGAGGCCGCCGTGGCCCGCAGCGGCAGCTACTCGGCTTGGCGGGCGGCCCGCGGCGGCGCGAGCGGTCCCCGTACGGACGGGCCCCTTGCGGACGGGCCCCGCACGGCCGGGGCACCCCATGAGCACGGGAGGCCGCACCATGAGGAGCAACCGCACCATGACGGGGCGCCGTACGGTGACGGCGCCGCGTACGGCGGGGACTGGGCGCCCTTCTCCGAAGTCCGCCACCGGCCGTTCGTGACCTGGGGCGGGAGCGGCGGGAGCGGGTGGGTGGGGCACCCGTAGGGCGGGCGGGGGGCCGGGGACTCATAGGGCGGGATGCCGGGGGACCCATAGGGCGGGATGCCGAGGTGCCTGTAGGGCGGGGTGCCGGAGTGCCTATAGGGCGGCGTGCCGGGGGCGCACCTCTGACGCGGGGCTCACGACGCGATCCAACGCGGGCCGCCCGCGACGCGGAACTCCGCGATCCGGACCCATAACGCGAGGCCAGGGGAACAGCAGGCATCTTCTGGGAACAGGCGTGCGCCACCTACGGTTTCGGCACCTCCCCCATCGAGAGACCCGAGAGACCGAGGAGACTTCCCCATGCGCCTCAGACACGCGAAGGGAGCGTGTGCCGTCATCGCCGCAGCCGGCGCACTGGTACTGGGCGGGCTGCCAGGATCCGCCGCGGCCCAGCAGGACGCACCGGCCGCCCCCCGAACGGCCGCCGAGACGCTCGCGGTCGGCGCGACGTCCCCCGAAGTGCTCACCGCCATGCAGCGCGACCTGGGCCTGACCAAGACGCAGGCCGAACGGCGCCTGGCGAACGAGGCCGAGGCGGGCGCCGTCGCGGGACGGCTGCGCAACGCCCTGGGCGGCGCGTTCGCCGGCGCCTGGGTGAACGGCGCCGAGTCCGGCACCCTCACCGTGGCGACCAGTGACGCCAAGCGCGCCGCCGAGATCACCGACGCCGGGGCCCGCGCGAAGGTCGTCCGGCACTCGCTCGCCGCGCTCGACGCGGCCAAGGCCAAGCTGGACCGCCAGGCAGGCCGGTCCGCCGCGCCCGAGGCGTCCACCTGGTACGTCGACGTGAAGACCAACACGGTGACGCTGCGCGCCGCCAAGGAGTCCGCGGCCAAGGCGTTCGTGGCGGCCAGCGGCGCCGACCGCGGCCTGGTGAGCGTCGGGACGACGGCCGAGCGCCCGCGCCCGCTGTACGACATCCGCGGCGGGGACGCGTACTACATGGGCGGCGGACGCTGCTCCGTGGGCTTCGCGATCAAGCGCGGCACCACGAACGGCTTCGCCACCGCCGGGCACTGCGGCCGGGCCGGCACCTCCACGACCGGCTACAACCAGGTGGCGCAGGGCTCCTTCCAGGCGTCCACCTTCCCGGGCCGGGACACCGCCTGGGTCGCCACCAACAGCCAGTGGACCTCGACGCCTTACGTCAAGGGGTCGGGCGGCCAGAACGTGCGGGTCGCCGGCTCCACGCAGGCCGCCGTGGGCGCCTCGATCTGCCGCTCCGGCTCCACCACGGGCTGGCACTGCGGCACCGTCCAGCAGCACAACACCAGCGTCACCTACCAGGAGGGCACCGTCAGCGGCGTGACCCGGACCTCGGTCTGCGCCGAGCCGGGCGACTCGGGCGGCTCCTTCATCTCCGGGAGCCAGGCGCAGGGCGTGACCTCCGGCGGCTCGGGCAACTGCCGTTCCGGTGGCACGACCTACTACCAGCCCATCAACCCGCTCCTCCAGGGGTACGGCCTGACCCTGACCACCAACACCGGTGGCGAGGAGCCGGGCCCGGGCGAGCCGGGACCGGGTGAGCCCAGCGGCACGTGGGCCGCCGGGACCGTCTACCAGCCGGGCGACCAGGTGACCTACAACGGCGGAACCTACCGCTGCCTCCAGGGCCACCAGGCCCTGCCGGGCTGGGAGCCGCCGAACACCCCGTCGCTCTGGGAAAGCGCCTGACGCTCACCCTGAGCACCTGAGACCGGTGTGACAACGGGCCGGCCGGTACGCGCGGGCGTACCGGCCGGCCTCATGCGTGGGTGCGCGCCCGCGCCGCCCTATGCGTGGGTGCGTGCCCGTGCCGCCTCATGTGTGGGTGCGTGCCCGTGCCGCCCCCTGCGTGGGTGCGTGCCCGTGCCGTTGTCCGTGGTCAGTCGCGGCTCGTCCGCAACAGGCGTATGACCTCCCGGAATTCGGGTAATCCGGGTCCCGGCGGAATTCATGGAACCCGACCGCTGCGGCACCGGCTCCGCTGACTACGCTGCGGCCATGAAACTCATCGGATCGCTCACACACGATCGTTACTGCGATGAAATCCTCGCCCAGACGGACCTGTTCCGGCAGCATCTGCGCGGTGTCGACCTGACGGCGACCGTGCCGACCTGTCCCGAGTGGACCGTGGACCAACTGGCCCGCCATCTCGGCGGCGCGCACCGCTGGGTCGGCGCCATCGTCGGCACCAGGGCGAAGGACAACATTCCGCCGGAGGAGGTGCCCGGCGGCGCCGGACCCGAGGAGGGCGGCCTCGAAGCGCTGGACGCCTGGCTGGAAGAGGGCGTGCGGACGCTCGTGGAGACGCTGCGCGAGGCGGGGCCGGACGCCGAGGTGTGGGGGTGGATGCCGGGTCAGGCCGCCGGTTTCTGGGCCCGCAGGATGGCCCACGAGACCGTCGTCCACCGCGCGGACGCGGCGATCACCGCGGGCGTGGACTTCGAGGTCGCCCCGGAGGTGGCAGCGGACACGATCGAGGAATGGCTCCAGATGCTCGCCAGCCCGGTGGCCAAGGAGTTCAACCCCGCGCTGTCCGGAGTGCTCGGCCCCGGGCGCACCATCCACCTCCATGCGACCGACGCCCCCGCCGAGTTGAACGCCGAATGGCTGATCGACCTGACCGGGGAGTGGATCGCGTACCGGCGCGGCCACGAGAAGGCCGCCGTCGTCCTGCGCGGCCCGCTCACCGACGTCCTGCGCGTCTTCTACCGGCGGCAGTCCGCGGACACCGAACGGGTCGAGATCCTTGGGGACCGGAAGATCCTGGACCACTGGCTGGAGCTGGCCAGCTTCGGCTGAGCCGGTGGGGGCCCGGGGCCGGTTTCGTCTCCGCCCGTGCCCGTCGGTCGCCGCGGGGCTGGTAACGGCCCTCCGGCCGGGCACGCGGGGAGTCGGCGAGGCAAGGCGACGGCCCCGTGTCCGTACGTACGGACACGGGGCCGAGGCCGGTGCGCGGGGTGCGGTCAGCCGCGCTGGATGCCCGTGGTGTCCTGGAGGACGCCGCGTCGGCCGTCCTGCGTCTGCGCGATCAGCGCCGAACCGCGCTGCTCCACCGCGAGGTACCACGTGCCGGGCGTCAGCTCGCCGACCTGCGCCGCGGAGCCGTCCTCGCCGTACAGCGGACGGGTGACCGGTACCGCGAACCAGAAGGGCGCGAACTCCGCCGCGCCCCCGGCCGCCGGAGCGGCCTGCGGGGCCCCGGCCGCCTCGACGCCCTGGGGAGCGCCCTGCGGACCTCCCTGGGGGCCGCCCTGAGCGGGCTGGCCACCGTAGGGCTGCTGTCCGGGCTGCTGCCCGTACGGCTGGGCCCCCGGGTAGCCGTAGCCCTGGCCCGGCTGCTGCTGCGCGCCCGGGTACCCGTAACCGGCGTTCGGCGCCCCGTACGGAGTCGGGGCCTGCGGGCGCGGGGCGCTCAGCAACGGGGCCTTCAGCGCGGGGACCAGCGGCGTGGCCACCGCCGCGCCCGCCAGCACGAGCGCCGCGAGCAGTCCGATGACGAGGCCGACGGCGGTGCCGGTGCTGTCGATGATGGCCCACACGGCGGTCCAGGCGGCGAAGACGGCGAACGCGACACCGAACTGGCCCAGCTCGATCCCGGCGACCCGGCGCGGCTGGGGCAGCATGCGGGCCACGACGATCAGCGCCGCCGCGATGACGCCGGCCAGGTACATGCTCATGAGGATGGGCAGTGAGTCCCAGGCGTTCGCGGAGATCGGCTGCGGGCAGAACCTCCCGGTGCAGTTGCCGCCGACCGAGTAAAGATCGAGGAACGAGGCGATGAACAGCAACACCGCTGCTCCGATCACCACGCCGTCGCCTCTGCTGAGGGAGCGGATGTTCACGTAAAAGTCCTTTGTCGGTTCCGGTGTTCTGGACGTCGCTGTCGCTGGTGGACGCGCGGCGCGGGGCACGGGGTGGTTCCCCATCGTAAAGGGGAACCTACCGCCGGTTCCTGTGGGTCACCCGGTCGGTAACGGGACGGTATCCGCCTGATATCGACGATGTTCCGGAGGGGGGCCGATTCGGTATCGCGAACGGTCCGGCGGAGATACCGGACCGGTAACGGCGATGCTTTGGCATGGACGCCCCCTCGATATCCGGGCCGTCGGGGGCCTGGGTTATCCGCCCTCCGCCCTCCATCCTCCGCCCTCCGGCCTTCCAGCAGGCGGGAGTCCCGCGCGGTGGCGGGCCGGACCGTTCCGGGCTACCCCGTCAAGAAGTCCGTGATGCCCTCTGTGATCCCGCGCGCCGCCTTTTGCCGCCATTCGGGATCGGTGAATTGTGCGGCGTCCCGCGGGTCCCGCATATTGCCGCACTCGATGAAGACCTTGGGAATGGTGGAGAGGTTGAGACCACCGAGATCGGCGCGCACGTCGAGTCCGGTGCCGCCGCCGATGTAGTTGGACCGCGCGCTGCCGGTCGCCGCGGCGAACCGGTCGGCGAGACGTTCGCCCAGCTCACGCGAGGGTTTGACGATCGGCGAGGTGTCGGCGGCGCCCGCGGTGACGCGGGCCGGGAGGATGACGTGGAAACCGCGGTGGCCTGCGCCCGATCCGTCGGCGTGGATGGATACGGCGGCGTCGGCGCCCGTTTTGTGCTCGGTGTGTGCTGTGTTTGCGGCGCCTGTCTTGTTCTCGGTGCCTGCCGTGTTTCCGGCGCTCGCTGTGCTTGCGGTGTCTGTCTTGTTCTCGGGGGCTGCTGTGTTTCCGTCGCTCGCCTTGTTCGCGGCGCCCGCCGTGTTTGCGGTGTCTGTCTTGTTCCCGGCGCCTGCCGTGTTTCCGGCGGCGGCGCGTTCGTTGACGCACGGGCCGTACGGGCGGTCGGCGTCCTGGGTGAACACCACTGTCGCGCCCAGTTCCCGCAGCAACGTGCGGGCACGGCGTGCGACGTCGAGGGTGAACGCCGCTTCCGAATATCCGGCGTTGGTGGCCGTGCCGGTGGTGTCACACTCCTTGCGGCCATTTCCGACATCCACCGACCGGGAGATCTCCCGGGGGTGTTCGCGATTGCCCGGGTTATGCCCGGGATCGAGCAGAACGACCTTTCCTTTGAGAAGTGTGGCGCGGTTTCCTTTTAGGTCGGCGTCGTCGCTTGTCTTTTCCGGCCGATCACCGCCGGTCGTCGGGGATTTTCCGTCGCCCGTCCCCGCGCCGCCCGCTTCGGCGTCGCTTCTTCGTTGGGACGGACCGGGTGCGGATGGCGCGGGCGCGGCTTTCGGGGCCCCGTCTTTCGCGGGTCCGTCACCGCGCGAGGAGCCCCAGGCCCACCAGCCCGCGGAACAGACGGCCAGCAACGCCGCCAGGGCCAGGGCGAGCCGGACGCCGAGGCGGCGATGCGGAGGGAATGTACTGCCGTTCGACACAGCGCGATCGTAGTGGGGCGGCTCAGTCATCCTGGCCCGTACGGCCATCCTGGGCTGTGCGGTTGTCCTGGGGCGTGTGGACGTCCTGGGCTGTGCGGTTGTCCTGGGGCGTGTGGTCGTTGCGGTTCGTAGGGTCGTTCTGGGCCGTGCGGCGCAGAACGCGCAGCGAACGGTGGGCGGAGGCCTCGGAGAACGCGCCGGACTCCAGCGCCCGCCGGTAGATCCGGTACGGAGCCTGGCCGCCGTCCGCCGGGTCGGGGAACACGTCGTGGATGACCAGCAGCCCGCCGGGCGCGACGTGCGGCGCCCAGCCCTCGTAATCCGCGGTCGCGTGCTCGTCCGTGTGCCCGCCGTCGATGAAGACCAGACCGACCGGCGACCGCCACAGCGCGGCGGCCAGCGGGGAGCGCCCCACCAGCGCCACGACGTGGTCCTCCAGTCCGGCGGCGTGCAGCGTGCGGCGGAAGGCGGGGAGGGTGTCCATCAGGCCGACCTCTGGGTCCACGAGGGACGGGTCGTGGTACTCCCAGCCCGGCTGCTGCTCCTCGCTTCCGCGGTGGTGGTCCACGGTGACGGCTACCACGCCTGCCCTTCGGGCCGCGTCCGCGAGCAGGATGGTGGACCGGCCGCAGTACGTGCCGACCTCAAGGAGCGGCAGCCCCAGCCCCGCCGCCTCGGTGGCGGCCTCGTACAGGGCCAGGCCCTCGTCCACGGGCATGAAGCCCTTCGCCGCCTCGAACGCGGCGAGCGTCGTGGGGGCGGGGGTCTTGGGCGTGGGCATCGGGGTTCTCCTGGGCGTTGGTGTGTGTTGGCTGGTCGGTGGCCGGTGCAAGGGGTTTGGGGAGTGTACGTGGTGGGGTTTTCGCCCTTTGGCGGGGTGCCTTGTGGTTTGTGGGCTGCGCCTTTGGTGGGTGGGGGTGTTTCGCCTTCGGCGGGGTGGGGTGTGTGGGGCGGGCGCTTCGTTGTTTTTGGGGTCGGGGCCGCCCCGGGGTACCTCCTCGCGGCAGTTGCGCTTACCCGACGCTATGTAGGTCACCGGCCGCCGCGCCCCAGTCCGCTGCGGGGGCACCCCGGGACGTCCCCTTCCGTCGGTTGTGCGTCCGCCCCTTGTGGGGGGTGGAAAAGACCTATGGGGTGGCCCGTTCCTGATCGGTGCTGTTTGTGGGGTGGAGGGTCGTCGTTGCGAGTGGCTCCGGGTGCCGGGCCAGTCGTTGCGTCAGCCCCCGAATGGCGGAATGGGCCGATCCTCTCCCGCCCGGGACGCCGCACCTCCCCCGGACGGCGGAACCATATCCCGATGCAGTGTTCGAGAACCCGATGCGACCATGGGGTTTATGCCACCGACTTCTGCCCCCGCAGCCCCGCCCGCAACGGAACGCCGTGCTTCGTCACCCGCCTGGCTGGTGATGGTGCTCGTGTGCGCGGGGCAGTTCCTGGTCGTTCTGGACGTTTCCGTGGTGAACGTGGCCCTGCCCGCCATGCGGACCGGGCTGGGGCTGAGTGAGCTCGGTCTCCAGTGGATCGTGAACGCCTACGTGATCACGTTCGCGGGCTTCATGCTGCTCGGTGGACGGGCGGCCGACCTCTTCGGTCGCAAGCGCATATTCGCCGTGGGGCTGACGCTCTTCACGATCGCCAGCCTCGGGGGCGGCCTCGCCCAGGAGCCCTGGCAGCTCATCGCGGCCCGCACCGTTCAGGGCGTGGGGGCCGCCGTGCTGTCCCCGGCCACGCTCACCATCCTCACCACGTCGTTCCCGGCGGGCGCGGCCCGCACCCGCGCCATCGCCACCTGGACGGCGGTCGGCGCCGGCGGCGGTGCCGTCGGTGGTCTGGTGGGCGGCGTGCTGACCGAGTACCTGTCCTGGCGATGGGTGCTGCTGATCAACGTCCCGGTGGGTGCGCTGGTACTCGTCGGCGCGATGGTGTGGCTGACGGAGAGCAGCCGCGGCGACAGCCGGCGGCTGGACATCCCGGGTGCCCTGCTGGTGACCGCCGGGCTGGCACTCGTCGCGTTCGGCATCGTGCGGACGGAGACGGTCGGCTGGGCGGCGGCCTCCGCGCTCGTGCCGCTGCTCGCCGGGCTGCTCGTGCTCGCCGTCTTCGTGGCCGTCGAGGCCCGGACGAAGGCGCCCCTCATGCCGCTGAACCTCTTCCGCCTGCGTTCGGTGTCCTCGGCGAACGGGGCGATGGTGCTGGCGGGTGCCGCGATGTTCTCGATGTGGTACTTCCTCTCGCTCTACATGCAGAACGTCTTGCACTACACGCCGCTGGAGGCCGGGCTCGCCTTCATCCCGCACTCGACCAGCATCGTTCTCGGATCCAAGATCGCCCCACGGCTGATGCACCACGTCGGCGCCAAGACGCTGGCCGTCGCCGGCGCGCTGATATCCGCCGCCGGGATGCTCTGGCAGGGCGCGATGGGCGCCGACGGCACATATGTGGGCACGCTGCTGGGCCCCGGCATCCTGATGGCCCTCGGCGCGGGCCTGACCGCTACGCCGGTCGCCTCCGTGGCCACGTCCGGCGCCGCCCCCTCGGAACAGGGACTCGTCTCCGGCCTGATCAACACCTCCCGCCAGATGGGCGGGGCGCTCGGCCTGTCCATCCTCTCCACCGTGGCCGCAGCCCGCATCGGCGGCGACCGCGGCGCCTCGGCCATGGCGAGCGGCTACGGCATGGCCTTCCGCGTGGGCTCCGCCATCCTGCTGGTCGCCATCCTGCTCATGCTCTTCGCGATGCCGCGGCGCCGGGAGGACACCACGGCACACGGGTGAGGCGGCGGGCCGGTCCTCCGCCGGAGCCCTTCCCTCCTCCATGCGGCGGTGGCAGCGTCCGCACACATGGCGAACATCCCCGAGGATCTTTCGTACTCCAAGGACCACGAGTGGGTCCGGATCAACGGTGACCAGGCCACCATCGGCATCACCGACCACGCCCAGCGGCAGCTCGGAGACATCGTCTACGTCGAACTCCCCAAGGAGGGCGACCGGTTCGATGCCTCCGAGCCCTTCGCCTCCGTCGAGTCCGTCAAGGCCGTGAGCGAGGTCTACATGCCGGTGACCGGCCCCGTCATCGCCTGCAACAGCGTCCTCAACGACACCCCGGAGAACCTCAACGACGATCCGTACGGCGACGGCTGGCTGATCGTTGTCCGCGTCGCGGATCGGAGGGAACTCGACGGGCTGCTTTCCGCGGAGGGGTACGCGGAGTACATCCGTGAGGAGTCGGGGGAGTAGGGATCATGGTTGTTCGGGTGGGCGGGCCCGGTGCAGTCGGTCGCGCAGGACGTCGATTTCCTCTTGGGTGACGGGCCCGTGCTCGGCCTCCGCCGCCTGGATCAGTTCGTCGAGGCTGTTCCGTTCGACTTGGCGGGTGATGGCCGCGGAGGGGCGGGCCTGGGCGCCGGCCGTTCCGTGGACGGCAGACGGGGTGGGATGCGGACGCTCACGCACGTGACCATCCTCCCGCAGAGGCGGCGGGCGGACGGACGGACGATCGTGTCACCGCACTTCTCGCCCGCTCGCCGGCTACAGCCAACCGTTCTGCCGTGCCTCCCGCACCGCTTCCATGCGGTTGCGGGCGCCCGTCTTGCCGATGGCCGCCGAGAGGTAATTGCGCACGGTGGCCTGTGAGAGGTGCAGCTTGCCCGCGATGTCGGCGACGGTCGCGCCGTCCACGGCCGCCGTCAGGACGTCGCGCTCGCGCTGGGTGAGCGGGTTGGGACCGGCGCTCAGCGCCGCCGCGGCCAGCCCGGGATCGATCACCCGCTCGCCGGCCAGCACCCGCCGGATCGCCGCCGCCAGGTCCTCCACCGGCCCGTCCTTCACCAGGAACCCGGACGCCCCGGCCTCCATGGCCCGCCGCAGGTAGCCGGGGCGGCCGAAGGTCGTCACGATCAGGACTTTGCAGGACGGCAGCCGCTGCCGCAGTTCGGCGGCGGCGTCCAGCCCGCTCAACCCGGGCAACTCGATGTCCAGCAACGCGATGTCGGGCCGTGCCTCCAGGGCGGTCCCCACCACCTCGTCCCCCGCGGCGACCTGCGCGACCACCTCCATGTCCGCCTCCAGGTTCAGCAGCAGCGCCAGCGCGCCCCGCATCATCCCCTGGTCCTCGGCGAGCAGGACCTTCGTGACCTTCACGGGGTCGGGGCGATCGGAACGATCGGTGACGGATTCAGACATGTGCTCAGCGTACGCAGCGTCAGTGCAGGGGCCGTGGGGGCCGCGGGCCATCCCCGCTCACCCGCCCGCCCGCGCGCCCCCCACCGGCTCCTCCGCGTCCACCGGCAGTTCGGCCACGACGCGGAAGCCGTGGCGGCCGTCCGGGCCGGCGTCCAGGGTGCCGCCGGCGGAGGAGAGGCGTTCGGTGAGGCCCTTGAGGCCGGTGCCGGGGGTGGTGGGGGTGCCGGGGGTCTTGCCGGGGGCCGGGGCCGGGCCTCGGCCGTCGTCGGTGATGGTCAGGCGGGCGCGGTCGCCTTCGGGGGTGACGCGGACCTCGATCTCGCAGCGGGTGGCGCCGCTGTGCCGGACGGCGTTGGTGACGCCCTCGCGGACGACCCAGCCGAGCAGCGCCCCGGCCTGCGGGGAGAGTGCCGGGCCGTGCTGCCGTACGACCGGTTCGATTCCGGCGGCTTCCAGGGCCGAGCGGGCCCGGTCGAGTTCGGTGGTCAGGCTGCCCTCGCGGTAGCCGGTGACGGCCTCGCGGATCTCGGTGAGGGCCTGGCGGCCCACCGCTTCGATGTCGGCGACCTGGCCCAGGGCCGCGTCCAGGTCGCGCGGGGCCAGGCGGCGGGCGGCCTCGGCCTTCACCACGACGACCGACAGCGTGTGGCCCAGGAGGTCGTGCAGGTCGCGGGAGAAGCGCAGGCGTTCCTTCTCGACGGCGGCGCGGGCGAGTTCCTGGCGGGTGGCGCGCAGTTCCCGGACGGTGTCGGACAGGCTCAGGACGGCGGCGGTGACGGTCCCCGACAGGAAGGTGCCGTAGCCGATGCCCATGCCGTCCCACCCATCGCCGTCCCAGCCCGCCAGGTAACCGGCCGACCCGCTCAGGAAGACCAGCCAGATCGTCAGCGGCTTGCCGCGCAGCGGGCGGACGGCGCCGGAGGCCAGGGAGAGCAGCGGGAAGAACTGCAGCCAGCTCCCGCCATAGCCGATGGCTATCGTGTAGGTGATCACCGCGAGGCCGGCCAGCGCGTAGAGGGGGCGGCGGGTGTCCCGCAGGCGGGGGTTGAAGGCCAGGATGACGACGCTGATGTAGAGCGAGTTGAAGGCGAGCAGCCCCGCGCCGGCCAGCCACGGGTTGCCCGCCTCGCCCTGGATGAGATTGGACAGGGCGCCCACGCCCATCAGCAGCCAGGGCAGCAGGGTGTAGCTCCTGGGACCCCGGTCCTTCGGGTCGCGCGGGTGGACGGGTCCGCCCATCGGGTCGGCCGCCCGCCCGTGGCCCACGCACCCGAAGGGCGTGTCGCCGAACGGGTCGCGGTCGAGCCGGCGGCGCAGACGGTCGCGGGGTGACAGGTCGTCACCGGCTGAGCGCTCGCCGCCGAACCGGTGGAGGAGGGGCGTCCGCTTCGGCACTGCTGCTTCCTCTGCTTTCTTCGCCCTTGGTGGTGGTGAGGGATGTTGCGGGGTGGTGCGGGGTGGTGTGGCGTGATGTGGCTTGATGTCGGGTGGTTGGGATGTTGTTGGGGGGTGCGTGCGGGTACGCGGGGTTGTGCGTGGGCGTGCATCGTACGTGCGTTCCGGTCATGGGCCCTACTGGACGGGGACGGTGGCGGCGATGTCGGCAAGTGCGGGGGGCGGGGTGCCTGCCTTGGCCCGTCCGCCGTTCGCCGCCCGCCGCCCCGACACCGTCCGCGTACCGCGTCCCCACCCCGTCCGCGTACCGCGTCCCGGCCCCGGAATCACACCGTCCGTGCCGCCCGCCGGTACGCGTACACCGCGTAGCCGCCGAACACGATCACCCAGACCAGCAGGACGGCCACCGTGGACAGGCCCGGCGCGTGGCCGTCCGTCACGCTGCGGCCCAGGTCGGCGAAGCGGTTGCTCGGCGTCCACCGGGACAGCGAGCGCAGCCAGCCGGGGAACGCCTCGACCGGGAACCACAGGCCGCCGAGGATGGACAGGCCCAGCATGCACCCCGTGTTGGCCAGGCCGGTGGACTGGCCGGAGAGCCGGTAGCCGTTGCCCAGGCCGAGCAGCGTGAACGGCGCGGTGCCCGCCCACAGCAGCACCACCAGCGCACCCCACTGCCAGGCGTCCAGCCGCACGCCGTTGAGGAGCGCGCCGACCAGCAGCACCGCCACGATCGCAGGCAGCACCGTCACCGAACCCGTCAGCCCGCGCCCCACGACGACCCGCCCCGGGCTCATCGGCGTGCACCGCAACTGCCGCAGCCACCCCAGGCCCTTGTCCTCGGCGACCCCGGAACCCGTACCGATGGCCGCGCTGAGCGCCCCGTACGCGGCCATGCCGACCATCGAGGCGACCTTCCAGTCCATCGAGGCGGCGTCGGAGTCCGACTGGAGGTTGGTCAGCAGGACGTACATGACCACCGGCATGCCGATGCCGAAGACGACGAAGGTCTTGTCGCGCAGTGTGCGGCGGATCTCCAGTTGGATGTAGCCGAGCATCAGCGGGCTCCTTCGAGGATGGTGGCGGCGCCGGTGAGGGAGAGGAAGGCGTCCTCCAGGCTGGCGGGGGTCACGCTCAGGCCCCTTACGAGACCGCGTTCGGCCAGGGCGAGGACCGTTGCGTCGGAGTCCGCGCAGCGCAGGAGCGCGCGGTCGCCGCGTATCTCCAGGGAGGTCACGCCGGGCAGTTCCACCAGCCCCTCACTGGGCGCCCCGGCCAGGTCGAAGGCGACCAGCGTCCCGCCCACCGCCCGCTTGATCGCCTCGCCGCTGCCGTCGGCGGCCACCCGCCCCCGGTCGATGACCACGATGCGGTCGGCGTTGTCGTCCGCCTCCTCCAGGTAGTGCGTGGAGAACAGGACGGTGTTGCCGCGCCGCGCGTACGCCCGCATCGAGCGCCAGAAGGCGCGGCGCGCCTCCACGTCGAGGGCGGCGGTCGGCTCGTCCAGCACCAGCAGCTCCGGATTCCCGGCCAGTGCGACCGCGAACCGCACCCGCTGCGCCTGGCCGCCGGACAGCCGGTCCACCCGCCGCCCGCCCAACTCGCCCAGCCCCGCCAGCTCCAGGGCGTCCCGCACCGCCATCGGACGCGGATACGTCGAGGCGACGAAGGCGAGCAGCTCGCGGACCGTCACGCGGGGGATCGGCTTGCCGTCCTGGAGCATCGCGCCCACCTTGCCCGCGCGCACCGCCTCCTCGGGCGTGCCGCCGAACAGCCGCACCGTGCCGGATGTGGGCGGGAGCAGGCCCAGCAGCATGCTGATGGTGGTGGACTTGCCCGCGCCGTTGCGGCCGAGCAGCGCGGCCGTCTCGCCGCGCCGGATCTCCAGGTCCAGCCCGTCCACGGCGCGGACGGCTCCGTAGGTCCGGACGGTTCCGCTGAACGCCACCGCGGCCGGCCCGGCCCCGCCGGGCGCCGCCGCCGTGGTGGCCGCCGCCAGCCCATGGGCCGGGATGTTGCCGGTTGTCGTCGTCGTCATGGTGACGACGGTATGGAGAACGGGCTTGAGCTGGGCAGATGCGAATGTGGGCGGCTGACAGGGACAAATGTCATGGGTGGGGGGCGGGGGAGGTGGTTTGTGCGCTGTGGCTCGTCCTGGTGTGGCGTGGTGTGGCGTGACGCGTCTGGGTCGTCGGTTGTCGTCCGCTCTGGCGTGGCGTGGCGGGGCCGTCGGTTGTCGTCCGCTCTGGCGTGCCGTGGCGGGGCCGTGCGCTGTTGTCCGTCCTCCCGCCGTTCCGTCCTCCCGTCCTTCCGCCGTTCGGTCCTCTGGCCATCCCGCCGCCCCGCCATCGCGTCCGGAGGTCTTCCCGGGGGTGGGGGGATCGGCTATACATGGGAGCCCTCGGCTGCGAGTAGAACGAGTTCTAGAGGCCGTTTCCAGGTGCCGTTTTCAGAGGTGAGCCCGTCGCCGCGTTCGTCCGTCCGTGATGTACCGCCGCGAACGCGCGCATGGGCCTCTGATCCCGGTTCCTGTGACGGTCGCGGCCGACCCTGATACGACCCCGGCGCGGACGACGGTGCGGACGGCCGGGCCGGGGTCTTCACACCGCGGTGAAGGAGCGACGCGCCCGATGCCCATCGATCCCGACAAGGCCCTCTCCGCGGAGCCACGGACCACCGAACTCGTCTGGCACCACAAGGACGTCCAGCTCTACCACCTCGGCATCGGCGCGGGCGTCCCCGCCACCGACCCCCGCGAACTGCGCTACACCCTGGAGGACCGACTGCACGTCCTGCCCAGCTTCGCGACCGTGGCCGGCGGCGGCATGGCGATGCTCGGCGGGCTCTCCGCGCCGGGCGTCGACGTGGATCTGGCCGCCGTGCTGCACGGCGCACAGTCCGTCACCGTGCACCGCCCCCTCCCGGCCGACGGCCGCGCCGTGCAGACCGCCACCGTCCCCGCCGTGTACGACAAGGGGAAGGCCGCCGTCATCGTGCTCCGTACGGAGGCCGCCGACGCCGACGGGCCGCTGTGGACCTGCGAGAGCCAGGTCTTCGTCCGCGGCGAGGGCGGCTTCGGCGGCGAACGCGGCCCCTCGCAACGGCTCGCCCTCCCCGAACGGGACCCCGACGCGATCGCCGAGCGCCGCCTCCGCGAGGACCAGGCGCTGCTGTACCGCCTGTCCGGAGACTGGAACCCGTTGCACGCCGATCCGGAGTTCGCCGCCCTGGCCGGGTTCGACCGGCCGATCCTGCACGGGCTGTGCACGTACGGCGTCACGCTCAAGGCCGTCGTGGACACGCTGCTGGACGGCGACGTCGGACGGGTGCGCGCCTACACGACGCGGTTCGCGGGCGTCGCCTACCCCGGGGAAACGCTCCGGGTGCGCATGTGGCGGGACGCCCCGGAACCGGGCCGCATTCAGGTGTCGGTCACGGCGGCCGAGCGGGAGGACGCGGTGGTGCTGGGGGAGACGGTGGTGGAGCACGGGTAGGGGCGGTGCCTCCGCCGTGCGGGGCACCTGGCCGTCGTCCTCCGGTCCCGCCCTACGCGAAAGAAAGAGGGCCGAGTACGCGAAAGAAAAAAAGAGGGCCGAGCGAACGTGCTCGACCCTCGTGGTGACGGTCCGCCGGGCGGCGAACCGGACCGGGCTCAGACGCCCTGGGGCTGTATCTCCCGCTCCGACGCCCGGCGGTGCCGGCCGCTCGGGGACGTGGCGGCGTCGTCCGTGGAGGCCGGGCCGCGGTGCCTGCCCGAGCCCGTGTCGGCGCCGGGGCCCGGGGCGGAGGAGGAGCCCGGGGCCGCGGCGGCCTGGGCGGTCGCCTGCTGCGGGCGCGCCTGGGTCGGTTCGGTACGGGCTTGGGACATAGGAACAGTCACTCCGTCAGATCGGTGGGAACGCTTGCCGCTTCTACCGCTCGGCGCTGGTCGCCTACGCGTCGGGGCCGTCACGTCACCGCTGTTGGCGGACGGTCGGACCGGCCGCGCGGCCCCGGGCGGAAGAGTCTAACGGGGTGCGAAATCTTGTTCTACCGGGCTCCTGACGAGCTGCTGACGGGCTCCTGCCGGGCTTCTGTTCCTGGTTCCGGCTACCGGTTCCGCCGGATTGCTTCCGGGCTACTGTTCCTGGTTCCGACGGATTCCTGTCCGGCTCCGGCTACCGGCTCCGCCGGATTCCTGCCGGACCATCCGCAGGGCCTTTCATCGGGTGGTCCGCGGAGTTCGGGCGGGCCCTGTTGCCGTGTGGGGGAGGGGATTTGTGGGTGCGTGCCGGTGTCGGGCCCCCGCCTGTGTGGCTCACCGGCGAGCGGGGACGCGGTGGGGGAGTCCGGGGTTAATGGTGGAGGTGCCGAGCCTTACGGGGTCGGCCACCGGTCTTCGTGCGGAGTGGGCGGGCGGTCCTCGTACGAATCCGGGCCGACGGCCCTCGTACAGGGTGGTCGGCCCCCGTACAAGACGGTCACCGGCCCCCGTACAGGCCGGTCACCGGTCCTCGTGCGTCCGCAGCCCATCGAGGGGAGGAGCCCAGCGGGGCTCGCGGTCCGGGAGCGGTGCCTGTTGGAGCGGTACCGGTCTGTACGGCGCGGACTGGGGCGTGACGCCGCCGGGTTCGCGACCCGTGGTGGCGACCGGCGGAGGGGGCTGGTGCATGGCCGCCCGGGTGACCAGCCGGACGGTACGCAGCCGCCGCGGCCCGGCACTCGGCGTCGCAGTGGGTGAGGACGGGGAGGGGGACGGGGAGGGGGAGGGGGAGGGGGAGGGGGACGAGGGCCCGGCGGCGGTCGGCGCCCCGACAGGCGCCCCAGAACGCCCGGCAGGTGGCACAGGACGCGCGGAAGGGACCGGGACGGCCCCGGCCGAAGCCACGGAAGCGCCCCCACCCGGCGCCGCAGACGAGGACGAGGACGAGGACACAGACGAGAACGCGGACGCGGACGAGGGCGGGGACACGGACGCGGACGAGGACGCCGCCGCCCCCGGCACCCCGGCCCCCGGCGTCTCCACCCTCTCCACCCCCTCCGCCCCTTCCGCTCCCCGCCGATCCCCCGGCCGCACCGGCGACGTCACCGGAACGAAGCGGGGCTCGCGTGCCGGGGGCGGGCCGGGCGGCCGGTCGCCCGAGGCGGTGGCGGCGGGCATCCGGGCCACGCCGCACGGCACCACCGTCGTGGCGAACGGCAGCCGCAGCTCGCCGCCCGTCGTCCACAGTCCGGCCCCGGCCAGCCAGCCGGGCGGCGCGGGGAACTGGCGCAGTCCGCGCTGCGCGGGCCGCCACACGCCCAGCCACGTCCCGGACGCCGCGTCGACGCGGAACGCCACCGCGCAGCTCTCCGGCATCAGCGTCTGCCCCGGCTGGACGGCGAACGGCAGCAGCGCCGCGTCCGCGAGCCGCAGGCACTCGGGGAAGCGCACCGGCAGTGTGCTGCCGAGTACGCCCCAGCCCAGTCGTTCGTGGCCGGGGGCGTCGGAGCGGACGAGGAGGAGGCCGCTGTCGGGGTCGGCGAGCAGCAGCCGGTCGTCGCTCTCCGCGGTGATCTCCAGCAGAGGGCTGACCTCGCCGCCGCGTCCCAGGTCGACCACGACCGTCTTCGTCCGGCCCGCCAGCTCCCGGTCCAGCGCGAGCAGGCGGCCGGAGCGGTCCAGCCAGGCGCCGCCGGTGCAGTGTCCGGGCACCTCGGCCGCCTTCTCCGGCCCGTGGCTCCCGCCGTGCACCCGCCAGACGGCCGTCGAGTGGGCACCCGGCGCGAGCGCGTACGCGAGCGCGCCGTCCGGCGCGGGCGGCAGCAGCGTCAGGTCGGGGCAGGGCACGGCCCCCAGGGACAACTCGCCGGTGCCGGGGCCGGTGGGGTAGAGCAGGGCGAGCGTGCAGCGGTCGGCGACCCGGCGCAGGATCAGCACCCGCCCGTCGGCGAGCGCCAGCAGCCGGCTGTCCGGCTCCTCGGGCCGGTCGCCGGGAAGCGGGACGGCGTACGGCTCGGGGCCGCCGAGCGTCCAGCGCTCCGGGAACCAGTGCCCGGTCTCCTCATGACGGACGAGCCGGGCGGCGTACGAGCCGTCGGCGGCGATCGTGAGCCCCGCGTGGTGCGAGCCGGCGAGTGGTGCGGCGTACTCGTTGGCACAGACAGTCATCGAGTGGTCACCTCCAGTTACCGACCGAAGCTAGTTTTCGCACTTCCAGTCGATCAATGAAGGTTGCGGCACTGTACTCGGAAGAGTGATGGTTGTCCGATTCCGCTGCGATATCGAGGGCGCTTGTGCTGCTCCGTTCGGGCGTACTCGGGGTAAGGCGTGCCTCACTTCCTCGGGCCGGGCCCCTGTTCATGGAGGAGGCGGGCTCCTGTGGAGAAGGAGGCCGACGGCCTGAAGGAGGGCGCTCGCGCCCCCGTCGCCCCGCGCCCCGGCACCCCGGTACGGCTGGGAGGTAACCTTCCACCCGTGCCCGCACTGTCTGAAGTCCTCGCCGCGCTCGACGCCCTCTGGCCCCCGGAGCGGGCCGAGCAGTGGGACGCCGTCGGCACCGTCTGCGGCGATCCGCGGGCCGGGGTCGAGCGCGTGCTGTTCGCCGTCGACCCGGTCCAGGAGGTCGTCGAGGAAGCCGTACGCCTGGGAGCGGACCTCCTCGTCACGCACCACCCGCTCTATCTGCGCGGGACGACGACGGTCGCGGCGGACACCTTCAAGGGCCGGGTCGTGCACACCCTGATCAAGCACGACATCGCGCTGCACGTCGCGCACACCAACGCGGACACCGCCGACCCCGGCGTGTCGGACGCGCTGGCCGGCGCGCTGGACCTGCGGGTCCTGGGGCCGCTGGTCCCGGACCCGGGCGACCCGGCGGGGCGCCGCGGCCTGGGGCGGGTGTGTGAACTCGTCCACCCCATGACGCTCGCCGAATTCGGCCGGTACGCCGCCAAGCGGCTGCCCGCCACCGCGCAGGGTCTGCGCATCGCCGGCGACCCGGAGCGCGAGGTGCGCCGCGTCGCCGTCTCCGGCGGCTCGGGCGACAGCCTCTTCGACGACGTGCGGGCGGCCGGCGTGGACGTGTTCCTGACCGCCGACCTGCGCCACCACCCCGCCTCGGAGGCGACCCAGCGCACCCCGCTGGCCCTGGTCGACGCCGCGCACTGGGCCACCGAGTGGCCCTGGTGCGAGCAGGCCGCGGCGCAGCTCGACGAGATCTCCGACCGGCACGGCTGGAACCTGCGCACGCACGTCTCCCGCACGGTCACCGACCCCTGGACCGCCCACGCGGCCTCGGACACCTCCGGCGCCACCACGGATGGCGCCTTCGCGGCGTCCGCCACCGACCACACCCCGACGAACACCACAGGAGCCCCCCGCTGAACGCCGCGCCCGCCGACCAGATCCGCCTCCTGGACGTCCAGTCCCTGGACGTCCGGCTCACGCAGCTCGCGCACAAGCGCAAGAACCTGCCCGAGCTCGCCGAGATCCAGACCCTGGAGGCCGACCTCGCCCAGCAGCGCGACCTGCTGGTCGCCGCGCAGACCGAGGAGAGCGACACCGCCCGCGAGCAGTCCAAGGCCGAGACGGACGTGGACCAGGTGCGCCAGCGCGCCGCCCGCGACCAGAAGCGCCTGGACTCCGGTGCCGTCACCTCCCCCAAGGACCTGGAGAACCTCCAGCGCGAGATCGCCTCGCTCGCCAAGCGGCAGGGCGACCTGGAGGACGTCGTCCTGGAGGTCATGGAGCGCCGCGAGTCCGCCCAGGAGCGGGTCGCGGAGCTGACCGAGCGGGTCGCGGCGATCCAGGCCAAGGTGGACGACGCCGTCGCGCGCCGGGACGCCGCCTACGCCGAGATTGACGCCGAGGCCGAGACGGTCACCAAGGAGCGCGGCCTCACGGTCTCCGACATCCCGGCCGACCTGCTCAAGCTCTACGACAAGCTGCGCGCCCAGCAGGGCGGCATCGGCGCCGCCCGGCTCTACCAGCGCCGCTGCGAGGGCTGCCGCCTGGAGCTGAACATCACCGAGCTCAACGACGTCCGCTCGGCGCCCGCCGACAAGGTCGTCCGCTGCGAGAACTGCGGGCGCATCCTCGTCCGCACGCCGGACTCGGGCCTGTAAGCGTGGCGCGCACGTTCATCGTCGAGGCCGACGGGGGCTCCCGGGGCAACCCGGGGCCCGCCGGCTACGGCTCCGTCGTCATCGACCCGGTGACGGGCGAGACGCTGGCCGAGGCCGCCGCCTACATCGGCACCGCGACCAACAACGTCGCCGAGTACATGGGCCTGGTGGCCGGCCTGCGGGCCGCCCACGAACTGGACCCGGAGGCGAGCATCCGGGTCCGGATGGACTCCAAGCTCGTCGTCGAGCAGATGTCGGGCCGCTGGAAGATCAAGCACGCCAGCATGCGCCCGCTCGCCGCCGAGGCCAAGGCCGTCTTCCCGCCCGGCCAGGTCACCTACGAGTGGATCCCGCGCGAGAAGAACAAGCACGCGGACCGGCTCGCCAACGAGGCCATGGACGCGGGCAAGGCCGGCCGCCAGTGGGAGCCGCGCTCCTCGCGCGCCGCCCTGGACGCCGGGTCCCGGACGGCGGAGGCCGACGGTGAGCGGATGTCCCTCGGCGGCGCCACGGCGCGTGACGAGGAGCGGATGACGCTCGGCGGCGCCTCGGCGCTCGCCACCGCCCCGCCGCGCAGCGCCGCGGCGCGCGCCGCCGACGAGGCCGCGGAGGCCGCCGAGACGGTGGTGGGCGGCGCGACGCCGCCGGTCGGCTGGGCCGCCCCCGCCGACCTCGGCACGCCCGCCACCTTCGTCCTGCTGCGGCACGGCGAGACCGCCCTGACCCCTCAGAAGCGGTTCTCCGGCAGCGGTGGCGAGGACCCGGAGCTGTCGCCCGCCGGGCACCGGCAGGCCGCCGCCACGGCCGCGGCGCTCGCCGCCCGCGGCACCGTCCAGGCCATCGTCAGCTCGCCGCTCAAGCGGTGCCGGCAGACCGCCGAGGCCGTCGCGTCCCGGCTCGGTCTGGAGGTGCGGATCGAGGACGGCCTGCGGGAGACCGACTTCGGCGCCTGGGAGGGCCTGACCTTCGCCGAGGCCCGCGACCGGTACCCGGACGAGCTCAACGCCTGGCTCACCTCCACCAAGGCGGCGCCTCCCGGCGGCGGCGAGTCCTTCGCCGCGGTCGCCCGCCGGGTCGCGGTGGCCCGCGACAAGCTCCTGACCCGCTACGCGGGCAAGACGGTCCTGCTGGTCACCCACGTCACCCCCATCAAGACCCTGGTCCGCCTGGCCCTGGGCGCCCCGCCCGAGTCCCTGTTCCGCATGGAACTCGCCGCCGCGTCCCTGTCGGCCGTGGCGTACTACGCGGACGGCAACGCGTCACTGCGGCTGCTGAACGACACGGGGCATCTGCGGTAGGTGCGTGCTTCTGGGCGGCGGGGAGGCTGTGGCCTTTCCGCCGCCGAGGGGTGCGTGGGCGCCTGCCCTGACGCGCCCGACCCGGCGGTTGCGCTTGCGCGTCGTCGCGGGCGGTGGACGAATCCGCTTCTTCGGGTCCGCTTCTTCGGGTCCGTGTGACGGTCGCGTTCGCTGTTTTCTGGGCGGGCGGTGGATGAACTCGCTTCTTCGGGTCCGTCCGGCGGTTGCGCTTGCCCGTTATCGCGGGCGGACGGTCGAGAGCCGGTCTTTCCCAGTCCGTCCGGCGATTGAGGACAACGCCCCGGCGTTCACCGGCACCGGAAACCCACCCGAGCCCCACCCACCGGCCCAGCCCCGCGCGGCCCTGCGTACGCCCGGGCATGCCCGCGCACGGCCGCGCAGGGGGAGCGCCGAGGTCTCCGCCCCACCCGCCGTCCTCCGACCGGGCGCCCATTCGGTGACCTGTTCGTACGAACCTCGTTGACCCGTACGGATGGCGGAACGGGAGGCGAGGGGCTGAGATGCGGTCATGGCGGCGGTGGAGGCGGCGATGGGTCCTGACGTGGCTGTTGTGCGGGGGACTGACCGTCGCGCTGGTGACCGTGTGGAAGGTGGGGGACCGGGACGACGCCGGGGCCGTCGGCACGCTGGTCGCGACCGTGGTCGGCCTGTTCGCCGGGCTGGCGGCATGGGCCGAGCGCCGCAATCCGCGCGCCGCGCGCTCGCGCCCGGCGCAGCTGGCGGAGGCGGCGGAGGTACTGGCGCGGCTGGTGCGCCGGCAGTGGCAGGACGAGGCGGCCCTGCGGCAGTTGTACGACCCGGCGCCCCTGTCCGTCCTGTGGACGGACAGCGCGCTCCCCGGCGTCAGCGACCACCGGGAGCTCATCGGCATCCCGATCACCTGCCGGGCCGACTCGCCGGAGGCGCTGGCCACCGCCTTCCGCGGGCTGAACCGCCGCCGGCTGGCGGTCCTCGGTCCGGCCGGTTCCGGCAAGACCACCTTCGTCGTCCTGCTCACCCTCGCCCTCCTGCACGACCGCGGGGAGGGGGACGCGGAGGAGCCCGTACCGGTCCTGCTCTCCCTGGCCTCGTTCGATCCCGCGCGGGAGACCCTGGTGGAGTGGCTGCGGCACCGGATCGCCACCGACTACCCGGTGCTCGGCGACGTCGGCGCCTACGGGCCGAGCGTGATCGACGACCTGCTCTCCGAGCAGCGCCTCCTGCCCGTCCTGGACGGCCTGGACGAGCGACCCGAAGAGGGCCGCGCCGCCGTCCTCACGGCCCTCAACGAGACCTACGACCCGTACGCCCCCATGGTGCTCACCTCCCGCACCGCGGACTACACCGCCGCCGTGGCCGAAGCGGGTGTCCTGTCAGGCGCCGCGGTCATCACCCCCCACCCCGTCCGTCCGGACGACGCGCTCGCCCTCCTGCGCCTGGCCACTCCGCCCGGCCCCCGCCAGCAGCGCTGGAACGCGCTGGCCGACCACCTCTCCGCCGACCCCGAGGCCCCGGCCGCCCGCGTGCTCGCCAGCCCGCTCATGGTGGCGCTGGCCCGCGCGGTGTACGTGGACGCGCCCGGCGACCCCGCCGAACTCGCCGACACCACCCGCTTCACCACCCCCGCCGCCGTGGAACACCACCTGCTGGACGCCCTCGTCCCCACGCTGTACGGGCGGGCCAGGCTGCGCTACCGGACCGGTCGGCGCTGGGACCCGGAACGCGCCCGGCGCACCCTGTCCCACCTCGCGGCGGGGCTCCACCTCCGGGGCACCTACGACCTGTCCTGGTGGCAGCTCTACCGGACGGTGCCCGTCCTGACCTCCAAGTGGGTCCGCGCGGCCCTGTGGACGGCCGCGGCGGCCCTGCTGGTCTGCCTGGCCGGCGCGGTCGCCCGGAGCCGGCCCTGGGGCTACGACCCGGTGGAGGCGAGCGGGGGCACGCTGAACTGGATCTTCCTGAACGTTCCGACGCCGGCCGCGGTCATCGTGGCGGGGGCGCTGTTCGCGCGGGCCCGGCTGCCCTGGATCCGCGTCACGCGGGTACCGGTCACCGCCGTGCTCGCCGCCCTGTGCGGCGCCGCCGTGGGCGTCTGCGTCAGCGTGTCGTTCGACCTCGTGACGTCCTACGGGGAGGTGGGCCCGCTCCACCAGGCGCAGACGGCGCTGGGGCGGCTGGGCAACAACATGGTCCACTTCGTCCTCGTGCTGCTGGTGGCCGGGCTGCCCCGGCCGCCCGACACGCCCAACCGCGCCGATTTCAGCCTGCACCGCTGGCGCCACCGGCTGCCCCGCGCCCTGGCGCTCGTCCTGACGACGGCCCTCATCGGCGCTTCGATCGCCTGCGCCTCCACTCTGGGGCTCGGCGACCTGAAGACCTCCGTCAACGCCTCGGTGCTCGGGCTGGCGTGCGGCGCGGCCGTCGGGTCGGGGCTCGCGGTGCTGCGGTGGGTGAAGGGTTCCAGCGACCGGCGCGACGTGCTGACCCCGTCGCACGCCATCCGCGCCGACCGCTCGTTCGCGTTCCTGACCTGCGCCGTCGCGGTCACCATGCCGGTGCTGGTGACGGAGCTGCCGCCCCAGTTCGGCAACCTCGTCTACTTCGGCGGCACCGACTGGGTGTCCATCACCGAGTGGCAGCTCGTCGCCCAGTGCCTGAACACCTGGGCGTTCAGCCTCGTCGTGGCCCTGAACGCGTCGGCCTGGACCCACTACAGCGCCGCCCGCCTGTGGCTGGCCGCCCGCCGCCGGGTCCCGTGGCGCCTCCAGACGTTCCTCCGCGACGCCCACCGCCTGGGCATCCTCCGCCGCGTCGGCCCGGTCTACCAGTTCCGGCACGCCCGCCTCCAGCACCACCTGGCCGTCCGCCAGGCCGCCTCCTTGCCGGGCCCGCGCCGGCCCGACGTGTCGTCGGGGTACCCGAGCCGGGGGTGAGGACGGACTGCCTCGCCGGGCGGCTTCGCCGGTCCACCGGCGGGGCCCGGCGGGGTCCGGCGGGCCTCCGGCTTCCGGCCGCGTCAGCCCGCCAGTGCCGCGGCCTCCCGGGCCAGTTCCTCCACCCGCTTCCAGTCCTTGGCCCGGAGGGCGTCGGCCGGCAGCATCCACGTGCCGCCCACGCACCCGACGTTCGGCAGCGCCAGGTAGTCCGGCGCCGACGCCGCCCCGATCCCGCCCGTCGGGCAGAACCGGGCCCGCGGCAACGGCGAGGCCAGCGACTTCAGGTACGCCGTCCCCCCGGCGGCCTCCGCCGGGAAGAACTTCATCTCCGTGATCCCCGCCTCCAGCAGCGTCACGACCTCCGAAACGGTCGACACCCCCGGCAGGAAGGGCACCCCGGACGCCCGCATGGCCGCCAGCAGCGCCGGCGACCACCCCGGACTCACGAGGAACCGCGCCCCGGCGGCGACCGCCTCCGTCACCTGCCCGGCACTGAGGACCGTCCCCGCGCCGACCACCGCGTCCGGCACCTCGTCGGCCACGGCGCGGATGGCGTCCAGGGCGGCGGGCGTGCGCAGGGTGATCTCGATCGCGGGCAGCCCGCCGGAGACCAGGGCGCGGGCCAGCGGCACGGCGTCGGCGGCGTCATCGAGGACAACGACGGGAATGACGGGGGCCAGCTCCAAGAGGGAGGGGCCGGGGGACGCGGGGGAGGGGGCAGGCGTAGTCACGGTGCCATGGTGCGGGGTGAGGTGCGTTCTTCGCAATGGCCGTTGCGCATACTGCAACGACCTTGGCTGTCGTAGGGGAACGCTGCGGCCAGCTGTCGTAGGGGAACGCTGCCGCCACGAGAACCCCGCCCGCGCGGGGCGATCAGGCACCGACGACGCACTGATCCAGCCACTCGGGTCACTCCCGCACGGGCGGGTCGGACGGCCGGGCGGCGCGCGGTTTCCCGTTCCGGCCGGGCCCGCCCCCACGGGCCCGGTACGCCGCCACCTGCTCGCCTATACGCACACGGTTATACGCACAGGGCGGCCATCCCGTTCAGCCGGACGCAAACGGCCGCGGTGGGCCCACCGCCACGGCGAGCTCTCAGAGCTCCCGCACCACCACATCGAGCCCCCACGGCTTGCGGTCCCCCGCACCCCGTTCCGCGACCTCCACCACGTACCCCAGCCCCCGCAACGCGTCCACCAGCTCGCCCGGATCCGAAGGCTGAGCCCCGGCCGTCAGCAGGTCCCGGACCATCCGCCCCTTCGTCGCCTTGTTGAAGTGGCTGACGACGGTGCGCTTCTCGACCCCGTTCACGATCTTCGACTGAAGAACGCGCACCGTCGCCGTACGCGCCGCGACCTCCCCCTTCGGGCGCCAGGCCGTCGCGTACGCCGACGACCGCAGGTCCAGCACCAGCCCGTCACCCGCCGCCTCGGGCATGACCTCCGCCATCGGAGCCCGCCAGTACGCGCCCAGAGCGCCCAGACCGGGCAGCTTGACGCCCATCGAGCAGCGGTAGGAGGGAATCCGGTCGCCGATCCGCACGGCCCCCCACAGCCCCGAGAAGACCAGCAGCGTGGACTCCGCCAGCCGCCGCGCCTTCGCGTCCAGGGCGGCCAGGCCCAGCGCGTCGTACAGCACACCGGTGTAGATCTCGCCGGCCGGGCGCGTGCCGGCCTTCCGAAGGGCGGCGTTCTTGGCGACCTCGCCCTTGAGGCCCTCGCTCAGACCGAGGACCTCGCGGGCCTTGGCCTCGTCCGCCGCACACAGCTCGACGAGTTCCGTCAGCACCGTCTCCCGGGCCCCGGTCAGGCCCGGCAGGGACAGCGAGCCCAGGTCCAGCGGGGCGCCCTCCCCGCTCGGGGCCTTCCCCTCGGACGGCGGCAACAGCACGAGCACGGTCTTCTCCTCACGGCGGTACGAGTCCCTACGGCGGTCACGGGGTTCCTGCGGCGGTACGAGGTCCCTCGTGCGTACGGGACGGGGCGCTGCCCCGTTGCAGCCTACGGGTCCGCTCCACCGCCTCCCGGACGGCCGTCACCGCGCCCCGCGCGTCGTCCGCGTGGAACCGGACCGTGGTGACCGCCTGCTCCCGGGAGCCGCCGAGCAGCCATCCGGCCACCACCGGCTCGCTCAGCTCCACCGTGACGGAGGTCTGCGAGGCCACGGCCACCTCCAGCACGCCCGGCGCCGTCGCGCCCCGCTCCATCTTGGGGAAGCGCAGGTCCTGGCGGACGGACTCGATCCGCTCCAGCGGGATCCACAGGTCCAGCCGGGCCCCCTGCCGAACGCGGAGCCCGTCCGCCGTCAGGACGTGCGGGCGGGTGACGGCGGCGGCGTGGATACCGAGCACCATCAGCACCGTGTACACGTCCAGAACCAGCATCACCGCGTGCGCCACGGGGACGGGCGCCAGGAGGAAGGCCATCCCGACCGTCTCGACGACGCACACGAAGGCGAGCCCGAGCATGATCGACGCCTGCGCCGAGGCGTACGGCAGCACCCGGTCCCCCTCCCGGACACCGACCCGCCGCCGCACCACCCACAGCCCCAGGCTCCCCAGCCACCTCCCCTCATGGACGAGCAGCCGCCGCGTCAGACCCATCCCGTCCCCGTCCCCGTCCCTCTCCCTGTCCCGCACTGCCCGCCCTCCGCCCGTCTCGTCCCCGCCCGGCCCGTCCCGCACCGTCCGCCCTCCGCCCGCCTCGACACCCACCGCCGCGATGCCCACCGCCGCGATGCCCCCCGTCTCGATTCCGACCGTCTCGATTCCGACCGTCTCGATTCCGGGCGTCTCCTCCCCACTCGGCCTCACCACTCCTTCTCCATCACCAGCCGCATCGCCTGCCGCACGGCTTCGGCCTGTGCGGGCGCCATGTCGTCCAACAGCGCTTCCATGAAGCGATCCCCCATACCGTCGACCCGCCCCAGGGCGTCCGCACCGGCGTCGGCGCCTGCGCCTGCGCCGTCCCATGCCTTGGCTCCCGCCTTGGCGATCTCCGCGGCCATCTCCTCCGGGATGCACTCGGCGACGGCCCATGCCGCCTCCGTCACCCGGGGATCATCCGGTTCCACCTCCGCCAGTGCGTCGAGCAGCGCGTACGCCTCGTACATGCGCTCCACGGCACCGGGCGCCTCGGCGGCCGACCGCAGCGTGGCGGACATCTGCTCCCGGCCCGCGGCATTGGCCGCCGTCTCCATGAGCGCCAGCACCTCGCGTTCCTTGGCCGCGAAGGCGGGTTCCGGGCCGGGGAGCTCCGCCGACGCCCGCGCCATGTTCGCGAACACCGCGGCCAGGTGCTCGGAGACCGGGCCCTCGGCGGGCAGCCCGCCCGCCTCCTCGGCCTGCCGCAGCAATCCCGCGAGCCGCGCCCGCCGGGCTTTGATCGCCTCTTCCTGGCGGGCCAGGTCCGCGTCCAGTTCGGCGAGCACCTCCACCAGCGCCCGCCCGTCGTCGTCGGCCAGGACGTCCTTGACCTCGTCCAGGCCGAGCCCCAGCTCCGTCAGCCGCCGGATCCGCGCCAGCGTCACGGCGTCGCGCAGGCCGTACTCGCGGTAGCCGTTGGTCCGCCGTTCGGGCTCGGGCAGCAGCCCGAGGTGGTGGTAGTGCCGCACGGTCCGCGTGCTGACGCCGGCCAGCGCGGCCAGCTCTCCGATCCTCATGGACGCCAGTAGAAACGTTGACGCTACGGCAAGGTCAAGGCCGGATGAGCCGGGCGGGTAGCATGGTGGCTACGGCGGACGAGCCGGCCGGACGGCCGCGTGGAGATCCTTTGGATCTTCCCGAGGAACGTCCGGGCTCCACAGGGCAGGGTGGTGGGTAACGCCCACCCGGGGTGACCCGCGGGACAGTGCCACAGAAAGCAAACCGCCGGGACCACTCGGTCCCGGTAAGGGTGAAACGGTGGTGTAAGAGACCACCAGCCTCCGAGGTGACTCGGAGGGCTAGGTAAACCCCACCCGGAGCAAGGTCAAGAGGGGCCATCGGCTGATGGCCCTGCGCGGACGATCGAGGGCTGCCCGCCCGAGTTCGCGGGTAGACCGCACGAGGCTGCCGGCAACGGCAGTCCTAGATGGATGGCCGTCTCCCCGAGGCCCGCAAGGACCTCGGGTGACAGAACCCGGCGTATAGGCCGACTCGTCCGCCGCCCTTTCGCGAAGAGGCCCCCTGACCCGGAAAACCGAAGGTCAAGGGGCCTTTTGCGGTGGCGTGAGCCCGTAGTCGACCCGCCGCCGTGTCGTCGGCGAAGGGAAGAGCCTCAGGCGGCTGAGCGCCTCGGCCGTTCTCGCTTGGGCCTGGGAGGAGTCGGCGGCCGGTAGGGATCGCCGTCGTGCAGCGCCTTGCATCTGCTGCATCGACTGGACCGGTCGTCCCACAGATAGATGGCCTTACATTTTGGGCACGTTACGGGCATGCCGCCCGCTTCTGCCGACATGTGGGTCTTCCTTCGCCTTCGGGTCGGCTCGTCCGCCGCCCACTCTCGCGGATAGCACCCATGAACCTGCTCGCGCCATGAGTGTGAGCGGCTGCTCGGCGACGGCGAACGACGCCGAGCAGCCGCCTGGCCGGCGTCGGAGGCGTGCGGATTGCTCTCGGCGCGGCCGTATGTGGTGGCGGCTGCCCTGTGATGGGACTGGAAGCCGCCCTCAGCCGCCCGGCTCGGGCACGAGGAGCCGAGAGGCCGGTCCGACGGTCAGCGACTGACGACGGTGTACGCGATCATGGCGATCGTCGCGGCCACCAGCACCCCGAGGGCGAGGATCCAGTTCGGCACGCCGAGTGTCGCGGGGTCCGGGAGGCTGCACGTCGGGCTGCCGCACTCCGGGCAGCGATGCTCACGAAGACCGCGGGCCATGTGCACGCACCTTCCACAGCAGGAGTGCCAATAGGCCCACGACCATACAGCCGCTCGTCTCCCCGTGGCCCTGATCGCCGCCGGGTCCTGGCTTCTTGTGTCCCTTCTCTTCGGCCTTGTCCCTGTAGTCGTCGTAGTCGCTCACCTTCTCTCCCTTCTGTGGGTGGGCCGACCGTCTCTTCCTGGGACGGTCGGCCCGTCCCGCGCCGCCGCCAGGGGGATGGGACGGCGCGGGGGCCTGGTGTTCACCGAGACTGCTGCTTGCCGACGAGCGCGACGACGCCCCCTAGGTCCGTCTCGTTGAATGTGGTGGCCGTGTAGCCGCCGGCCAGGGCGACGCGCTGCTGAAAGTCGACGCGGGAGGGGCGGTCGTGGGCGTACCGGTCCCAGTTGTGGACCAGGCACAGCACCGTCCGGCTCCTTGACACTTCGAGCATCCTGCGGAGGAGGCTCTGGAACGCGGGGCGGTGGCCGTTGCTGAGGGCATCGTCCCCGTGGTCGGTCCATGTTCCGGCGATGTCCCAGCGCTGCCGTTCGGCGTAGTTGCGACAGCCGTCGACTCTCATGTCCAGCAGCCGGTGGTTGAAGGTGGCGTTGCGGTCGTAGATGAACGCGAGCGGTGGTGGCGGCGGGCAGTTCATGTTTGTGCTCCCTGCGGCATGCCCAGCAGGTATGCGATGCGGTGGGCGGTGGCTTCTTCGTCGCCTGCTGTGCCGATGGTGTAGCCCCAGGCCGTGATGTACGTCCCGCAGTGATCGACTACGCATTCGGTGAGTCGGGTGCTGAGCGGGTTGCGTACGCTCACTCTCAAGGGGCTGCTCTCGACCGAGAACCCCATGGCTTCGAGGTACTCGACGAGCAGGGCGAGCGAGTTGGTCATGCTCTGATCTCACCGGACTGACCCCGGCCTTGGGATATGACACCGTGTGACATGGAGTTGATCATGCGTAGTGTGACGATCACCGGCACCCGTGACACCGGCCATCGGAGTCTGGCGTGGTACGCCGACCTCTTCACCGCCTACCTCAGCCCCTTCGCCACGGACGACGCCCACTTCTATGTGGGCGGCGCACGGGGAATCGACAGCCTGGCCCTCTTGTGGCTGGCCGGGAACACGAAGTCAGGTATCAGCGTCGTCGTGCCGGGGACCGTCGCTCAGCAGCCGGCCGACGCGCGACAGGCGATCGAGCAGTCCCGCGACCGGCTGACTGAAGTGGTCGAGCTGGGCGCCGCGCCTCTTGGGTCTCCGGCGTACCACGCGCGGAACCGATGGATGGTCGACCGCAGTGGACTCGTGATCGGTTTTCCCCTCGGTGGGGCCGAAACCTCCGGCACCTGGCAGACCATCAACTACGCGGCCGAGCAGTCAAAACCCCGTTTGATCGTGCCGGTGTAACGGCATGATGGCGCCATGAACGCGCAATACCGGGCTGGCGCGACCTTGAAGCGGCTGCGGTTGTCCCGCGGCTGGTCCCTCGCGGGCACAGCCCGAGCCATTCTCGCCGCTGCGGACGAACTGGGGCAGACGGTCGGCACCAGCGTGGCCAGCGTCCAGCGGTCCGTCGCCCGCTGGGAAAGCGCGTCCCCTGTCCTTCCCGGAGAGCGGTACCAGCTTCTTCTCGCGCACATCTACGGCCGCGACACGGCCGGGGAGTACAGCTTGGGGCCCGGCAGTGACTTCGCTGAGCTCATGGAGGCACTGGCGCACCTCGGCGCCGGCAGTACCCAGCTTGCCCACCTGTGCGCCCTGATGGTGCGTGTTGCCACTGAGGCCGGCGGCGGCTTCGCGCTGCTCGGTCCGGCGACCCGGCCGCTGGTGGTGCAGGCGATGGCTGACCCGTCGGCGGTGTCCGAGGCCCTGCTCGACGGGCTGGCGGGCACAGTGACAGCCGTGGACGCGCAGGTGGGGTCGGTGCCCTTCGCGCGGCTGCGGATCCTGCTGGATCCCGTACTGCGAGCCTGCGAGCGGCTGCTCGACGCGGGGACTCACCTCGATCATCCTGAGCTGCACTCGGTGGCCGCGAGGGCGTACACCCTGGCGGGGCGCCTGGCCTTCGAGACGCGAGACGACACGGCCGCTCGCGCGCTGTACGAGGCGGCGGCTCGGTCGGCCGATCATCTGCCGCACTGGCGTCGTGCAGCTGTCCACATGAGCCATGCGCTGGTGACCTTGTACTCTTCGGCCGATCTCACTGCGGCGAGCCGTCTGGTCGAAGCGGCGGTACGGGACGCCCGTGCCGGAGAAAGCGGGCTCACGCGGGCACGGGCTCACGCGGTGCAGGCGGAGATCGCTGCACGGTCCGGGCTGGAGCGGCACGCGCGGACGGCGCTCTCGCTGGCCTGGTACGACATGGACCGTGACCACGCTGGCGACCCGTCAGCGTCGGGCTTTTCTGCTGATCACCTCAGGGGGTTCGAGGGCCTGTGCCACCTCTATGCAGGGGCGCCCTCGACAGCGCACGACTACTTCGCGGGGGCGGCTGCCGCGTTGAGGGCGCCGCGGGAGCAGGTGCAGCGGGCGATCGTGGCGATGGATCAGGCGCTTGCGAGGGTCAAGTTGGGCGCTCCGCGCGAGGCCGTCGAGCTTTTGCACGGGTGCATCGACGCGGCGGCCGACACGCGGGGCCGGGTGGCTTGGTTGCGGCTGCGGACTGCTCGGGAGAGGTTGCGGCCGTGGCGTGGTGAGTCGTGGGTGCGGGATCTTGATGACCATTTGATCGACTCGTTGTGACGGAGAAGCGCCCCGTCCCTGCCGGAGCAGGGGCAGAGTGACATGGGGACCGTCACCGTGACCGGGTGCGGCCTTTCGCATGTCGGCGAACCCTCACGCGTACCTCGCCAAGTGCTCCTCCGTCGGCCGGAACAGCGTGCGGCACGTCGAGCACCACCAGGCCCAGCTTCCGGCGTGCAGGTAGGTGGTGTCCTTCCAGAGGAGGGGGCTGTGGGGGCAGCGGGGGCAGCCTGGTGGGGGTGGGGTGAGGGGATGGTGGGGCCTTGGATTGGTGGGTGCCATGTCGGCAGGTTCTCTTGGTCCGGCCGACCGGTTGCGAGTCCTGGCGGTCCGCCACTCGATCGAACGACAGGGGAGGGCGGGACGAGGAGGCGCAACCGTGAGGGGTGGGTTGTGTGTCTGTGACGGGAGGGGCGTAAGTGGTTCCGGTCACTTGTAGTGATTTTTAAATGCTTGTGTGACCAAGGGGGCGAACATACGGTTAGATCATGCCGACGCCGTGACGAGTTGGGATCACGGTGCGGCTTCATCATGTGGGGGTTACATGCGCAAAGGCGCAACCTTTGTTGTGCTCGCTTCCGCTACGGCTGTCGGCGTTCTCGCCTCGCCGGTTGCACACGCGGACACGGTCTTGGGTGACACCAAGGTGACCAACGTGTCCGTCAACGGAGGCAAGGACATCGTGGTCGGTGCCGGCAAGGCGTCGGTCAAGGTGTCGTTCAAGGCCACCGACCGGTCGGGGATCTTCCGGGACCCGGACGGTGCGGGGCTGGTGCTCTGGAACGGTCCCGCCTTCCTCAAGGCGCAGGCCGTGGCCGTGGGCAAGGTGAAGTGCAGCTACGCCCGCACGTCCGCGAACTGCACGGCGACCGTGGAGTTCAAGCCGGGCAGCCTAAGCCTGTGGAAGAACGAGCTGGCCGGGCAGTGGAAGGTGCACGCCTGGGCGGTCGGCGCCGACGGTGACATTTTCCAGCGGGACGTCGTGGCCAAGGTCAACGTCCGGCGCGCCGCGAGCCTCTCGGTCGCCGACGTCACGCCGGAGCCGGCGAAGAAGAACAAGGACGTCACCGTCACCGGCTCGCTCAAGCGGGCGGACTGGGTGCGCTCGAACTACGGGGCCTACGGCAAGCAGAACGTGACCCTGCAGTTCCGCAAGAAGGGCGCCCGGAACTTCACCAACGTGAAGACGGTGAAGTCCGCCGCCAACGGGTCGCTGAAGACGACGGTCAAGGCGTCGGCGTCCGGTGACTACCGCTGGACGGTCGCCGCCACCGGTACCACCGCCGGGGCCACGTCCAAGACGGACTTCGTCGAGGTTCGCTGAGCGAGGGGCGGGGTGCGGGCTCCGGCGGTTTTCCGCCGTGAGTCCGGGCCCCGCCCTTTGTCATGGGGGCGTGTCATGCCGGCTCGCGAGCTTCGGACATGGTGTGCCTTGGGGGCCGCGTCAGTCCGATACGCAGAACTCGTTGCCGTCAGGGTCCCGTAGGACGGTCCACGACGTTCCGGCCATCGTGTGATCGCCGATGGCCGTCGCTCCCAGCCGCACCAGCCGGGCCACCTCCTGCCCGCGATCGTCGCCGCAGAAGTCCACGTGGACGCGGTTCTTGCCCTGTTTCTTCTCGGGGACGCGCTGGAAGGCCAGTGTCAGCGAGCCGGTGGCGACCGTGACGAAGTCGCCGTGATCGCCGGCCACCTCCGTTTCCAGTGCGGTGGCCCACCAGTCGGCCAGGGCCCGCGGTTCCGCGCAGTCCATCGTGATCATCTTCGCGGTCAGTGGCATGCCGCCGAGTGTAGGGACCGGCGGTCAGCGGCTCGTCGGCCCGCCGGGCGGGGTCAGTCCGCTGTCCAGTAGGGAGAGCGCTTCGCGCAGGAGGACGTCGAACGTTTCCGGGGAGCGGTCGGGGGTTTGCTGCCAGGCGTCCTTGGCCGTGTGGACGGCGGCGAAGACGGTGGCCACGAGGACCTTGGGGTAGAGCGTCGTCTCCCGGTCGTCGCCGATGCGGTGGGCGATCACGCGGGCGAGCGTCTTCTGCTCCCGGGTATCCCGTTCCAGGCTCTGGGCCAGGAGGGCGGGGGTGTTGTGGATGAGGCGCTGCGCGCGCGGGTACCAGGATTCGTCCGCGTCCGGGTCGCGCCGGGCGATGGCGGTGAAGACCGCGTTGCGCAGGGCGTCGAGCGGGGGCTCGTCGGCGGGGCGGCGGGCCAGTTCGGCGGTGATGGCGGCGCGGTAGCCGTCCTCGAAGCTGAGGATCACGCCTTCCTTGGAGCCGAAGTACCGGGTGAGGGTGCGCGGCGAGACGCCGACGGCCGCCGCGATGTCCTCCAGTGACGTGGCGTGGAACCCCTGGCGTTCGTAGAGGTCGAGGGCGGCCGTCATCAGCGCCCGGCGGGTCGAGCGCTTCTTGCGGTCGCGCAGGCCGGTGCGGGGGGTGTCGTCCCGGGGGGTGGGGACGACGCCGGGGGGCGCGGTGCGGGTGGCGTCGTCTCGGACTGCGGGACCGGCGCCGGAGGGCGCGGTGGGGGCGGGGCGCTGGCTGACATCCACGCGGTCAACATAGACGGGGCCGGTGGGGAGGACAAAGCACCGGTCCGGGGCGGGAGGTGCCGGCGGAGTCCCTGGTCACGGGTGTTGAGGTGGGTTGTCGCGGGTCCGGTTGGCGACGTGCGGATTGCTCGTTCCCGTATCACGAACGGGGCGATGAACGACCGGAGTCCGGCCAACAAAGTGGCGCTCGCTGCCAATTGACCGTCACGGACAGAACGTGTCAGGGTGAGACCGCCCGACAGGCTGTGACCAGGGAGGCCGTATGTCCGCCAGTACCCCGACGCGTGCGTTGCCGCTGCCGCGTGAAGCCGAATGCCCGTACGCACCCGCACCCGAAGTCGCCGTGCTGCGCGAGGAGTCGCCGGTCACCCGCGTCGTCACGCCCACCGGGCTCGACGCGTGGCTGGTCACCCGGCACGCCGACGTGCGGGAGGTGCTGGGCGACCCCGTACGGTTCAGCAACCGCCCCGGCCAGGCGGCGCACGTCCTGGCGCACCTCTCCCCGGACAAGCCCATCGAGGCGGAGGAGTTCTCCCGCATGGACGGACCGGAACACCTCCGGTTCCGCCGGGTGTTCGGGCCGGTCGTGTCGATGATGAAGCGGGTCGAGGACGAGTACCGGCCGCTGGTGCAGCGGGTGGTGGACGAGCGGCTGGACGCGCTCGCGGAGAAGTCCGAACCCATCGAACTGCACGAGGAGTTCTCCAAGCCGATCACCACGGCCGTCATCGCGGAGCTGCTCGGTGTCCCGTACGCCGAGCGGGGACTGTTCCACCGGGCGGCCGAAGCGCTGTTCAGCAGCGTGACCGGCGCCGACGAGGTCTCGGAGAAGCGGGAGTCGCTGACCGAGTACGTGGGCCGGCTCGTCGCCCAGCGCCGGGCCGAGCGCGGGACCGACATGCTCAGCCGCCTGATCACCAAGGGGGAGCAGGCCGATCCGCCGATGAGCGACCGCGAACTCACCGCCATGGGCAGCGGCCTGCTCATCGCCGGTTACGACACCACGGCCAGCGTGATCACGTACGGGACGCTGGCGCTGCTCCAGCAGGGCGAGCAGTTCGCGGCGCTGCGCGAGGACCCCTCCCTCGCGGTGAACGCCACCGAGGAGCTGGTGCGCTACCTCGGCGTCGGCATCGGGCTGATGCGGGAGGCGACGCGGGACACGGAGATCGGCGGAGTGCCCATCGCCAAGGGCGAGTTCGTCATCGCCGCCGTCCAGTCGGCCAACCACGACCCGTCGCAGTTCACCGACCCGGGACGCCTGGACGTCACCCGGAGCACCAAGGGGCACCTGGGCTTCGGCCACGGGCCGCACCAGTGCGTGGGCCAGCAGATCGCCCGCATCGAGTTGCAGAGCGTGCTCGCCACGCTGGCCCGCCGGGTGCCGTCGCTGCGGCTGGCCGTGCCGTTCGAGGAGATCGAGTTCAAGCGGGACACGGTGGTGCTGGGGCCGGCCCGGCTGCCCGTGACGTGGGACCGGGTGCTGCCGGCGCAGGACTGAGGGGGCCGGAGGCCGGCGGTACGCGGGTTCTTCCGGTGCGCCGCGCGCCGGTTGCCGCGCGCCGGTCTCCGCCCGTCGTACGAGGTCGGAACAGTGAACGTGGAGGAGGCGCCGTGCGCGTCGATGTGGAATCCGACAAGTGCATCGCCTCGGGCGTGTGCGTGCTGGCCGCGCCCGAGGTGTTCGACCAGAACGAGGACGACGGGATCGTCGTCGTCCTCGATGACCGGCCGGCGGCCGAGCGCCACGAGGCGGTGCGCGACGCGGCGATGCGCTGCCCGGCGGCGGTGATCCAGCTCCGCGAGGAGGCCGGGGAGGCAGAGGAGGCCGAGGAGGCAGGGGAGGCAGGGGAGGCCGGGCGGGCCTGATAGCGGGCCCGATACGAACGCCCGCCCGCGCGAAGTCGTGCAGGCGGGCCTTCGTGTTCGGTCCTGATCGGTTCTGACGCGGATGGGGGCCTCCGTGCCCCGGCGCGGAACACCGGGCTCCGCGGGATACTGCGGCCATGGCGGCCCGGGAGGGCCGGCCGCAGGCGGAGCCGTTCGGCGAGCCCGGGGACATGGAGGAGCGGCTCGACGTGCAGGCCCGCCTGCTGGCCGCCGATGAGGACGCGTTCCGCGCGGTGTACGAGCGGTACGTCTCCCTCGTGCTGGGGGTGGCCACCCGGCTGACCCGCGACCGGGCCGCCGCCGAGGACATCGCCCAGGAGGTCTTCTCCTACCTCTGGGAACGACCGCTCGCCTACGACCCGCACCGCGGCCCGCTGCGCGCCTGGCTCGCGGTGCTCGCCCACCACCGGTCCGTCGACTGGATCCGCCGCGAGGAGAAGCGCCGCGGGCTCCGCGCCCCGTACGAACCACCGAAGGGTGACGAGACCGCCGACGCCGCCGCGGAAGGCATGGTCGCCCTCCGGGTCCGCGCCCTGGCCGCCGAACTGCCCGACACCTTGCGCCGGCCGCTGCTGCTCGCCTATTACGAGGGACGCACGTACCGCCAGGTCGCCACCGAACTGGGCATTCCCGAAGGCACCGCGAAGACCAGACTGCGGGCCGCCCTGCGGCTCATGGCCGCGGCGCTCGTGGCGGAGGGGATCGCGCCGTGAGCGGGGGCGGGGAGCGGGCCGTAAGTCCGGGTGTGGGGCGGTCCGGGGGTTGGGGTGTGGAGCGGGCTGTGGGCCGTGTCGGGGAGCGGGCCGTGGGTTGGGCGGGAGGGGGCGTGCCATGAATCGTTCGGGGGCGGTCCCCGGGCCGTCGGATCACCCGCCGGGGCCCTCTGAGCAGTCCGGCCCCACCGGCCCCTTGGGTGGCTCGCCCGAAGCGGATCCCTCGGGCCGTACCGCATCCACGGGGCATGCCGTGGTCGAACCCCTGGTGGGAGCGTGGCTGCTCCATGCCTGTTCCCCGGAGGAGGCGGCCATGGTGGAAGCACACCTGCGGCACTGCGAGAGCTGTACGAGCGAGGCCAACGTCCTGCATGCCGCCGCCGCCAGTCTGGGGACGGAGACCGCGGACGAGGCGCCACCCGTGGTGCCGCCGCGCGGGCTGTACGAACGCGTCACCGCGGCTTCCTTCACCCGGCGGGCCCCCACGCCCCGCGGGCTGCCCGCCTTCGTCCGGCCCTACGCCGCCCAGCACGCCACGCTGGACGCGCTGCTGCGCGAGCTGTCCGCGGACGACTGGCGGGTGGAGACCGTGGAGGGCTGGAGCGCGGCGCAGCTCGTCGCCCATCTGGCGGCGACCGATGGGCTGTTGGCGGAACGGGTCGGTGGGGAGCGGATCGCGGCTGCCGGGTCGGCCTCCGAAGCCGGTGGTTCCGCTGACGCCGGCGGTGGGTCGGCCGGTGTGGTGGATGGGCCCGATGACGGGGCGGAGGCCACCGTGCCGGGGCGCACCGCCGCGTACACCGCCTGGGCCGCGGAGGTACCGCCGGGAGCCGTACACGCCCTGTGGCGTGCGCAGGGGCAAGCGCTGCGGGCCGCGCTGGCGGGCGGTGGGCCCGAGGTCGGCGAGCGGCTGGTCGAGTTGCACGGCCGGATGCCGTTCCCGCTGGCCGACCACTCCTTGGGGCGGGCCTTCGAGACGTGGGTGCACAGTACGGACATCGCCCTGCGCACCGGGTACACCCTGCCGCCTCCGGTTCCGGAATCTCTGGGGCCGATCGCCGATCTGGGCGTACGGCTCCTGCCGTTGGCCGCACAACTGCGCGGGGTGCCGCTGGGCGATCGCGTGCTGCGGTTGGAGCTGACGGGACCGGGTGGCGGGATCTGGAGGGTCGGCGAGGTGGGGGCGGTGCCGGACACGGATGCCGTCGGCGGGGGCCGGGGTCCGGATGCGGACGTCGCCCTCAAGACCGTGGAGTTCTGCTTCCTCGCCGGTGCCCGGCGCGATCCCGAGCGCGTCCTGGCGACGGCGGCCAGGGTGACCGGTGACCGGGAACTGGCACGGGACGTGCTGGTCGCGGCACCTGCTTTTGCGGGGCCGTAGGGGAGGGGGCGCGGCCAGGGATCGTCCTCGTCCCCGTCCGTGTGCCGGGTGGCGGGTGGCGCGGTCGTTTCTTCGTCAGTCGCTCCTTCGTCACGCACGCCTTTGTGAACCCGTCTCCGTGAGCGTCGCCGCTCCTTCGGCGGGCGGTGTTTTTCGGCCAACTCCGACGCCGGTGCATCCACCGCCTCCGGCCGGCCGAATGAGTGGCACCGGGACGTGACCCGTCCACAGCGGAACGTCTCGGTACGACGTACGCACCTACGCACGCCACACCGAGACACACCCGCACCGCAAAGGACGCTGCGATGTCGACAGCATCACTCCGCAGGCCGCCGGCCTGGGCGCTGCTGACCGGGGGAATCGCGCTGGTGGCCACGTCGCTGGCCACGGGGACGGCCGCACTCGGTCCGGCCCCGGCCACCGCGTCGAGCCACCGGGAAGCACCACTGATCTCCGGACAGCCGGAATACGACAACACCGACGTGTACGCCTTCACCAGCCCGGACAAGCCGGACACCACCACGCTCATCGCCAACTGGTGGCCGTTCGCGGAACCGGCCGGAGGGCCCAACTTCTACAAGTTCCCGACGGACGCCCGCTACGACATCCACGTCGACAACACCGGCGACGGCCAGTCCGAACTGATCTACCGCTGGACCTTCAAAGAGAGCTACCGCAGCAAGGACACGTTCCTCTACAACACGGGCCCGGTCACCTCGCTCGACGACCCGGACCTCAACTACCGGCAGACCTACGACCTCCAGTTGCTGCGGTTCAAGGACGGCAAGCAGGTCGGTACGCAGACGCTGGCCGACGACGCGCCCATCGCCCCGTCGAACGTGGGCAAGGCCTCCATGCCGCGCTACGGCGACCTGCGCAAGCAGGCCGTGCGGCCGGTGGGCGGGGGCGGCGGCTCGTCCTACGTCGGGCAGGCGGACGACCCGTTCTTCCTGGACCTGTCCGTCTTCGACCTGCTGTACGGGGGCGACCTCTCCGAGGTCGGCCGGGACACGCTCAAGGGCTACAACGTCAACACCGTGGCCCTCCAGGTGCCGACGAAGGAGCTGACGGCCGGGCCGGACAAACCGATCATCGGCGTGTGGAGCACCACCGAGCGCCGTACGGGGGCCAACGGCTGGCAGCAGGTGTCCCGGCTGGGGATGCCGCTCGTCAACGAACTGGTCATCCCGGTCCGGGACAAGGACACCTTCAACGCCTCGACGCCGTGGGAAGACGGCCGGTTCGCCAAGTATGTGACCGATCCCGAAGTGGCCCGGCTGCTGGAGAAGATCTACAAGCTCAAGGCCCCGGCGACACCCCGCAAGGACCTGGTGCAGGTCTTCCTCACCGGCGTCCCGGGGCTGAACCAGCCGGACGGGGTGCGCCCGCACGAGGCGCTGCGGCTCAACACCTCCATCAAGCCGGCCGCCGATCCCAAGCGGCTCGGGGTGCTGGACGGCGACCAGGCGGGCTACCCCAACGGGCGCCGGCTCGCCGACGACACGGTGGACATCTCGTTGCAGGTGGTACGCGGTGAGCTGGTCGGGCAGAAGAACGACCTGGGGGACGCGGTCGACGCGAACGACAAGAAGTTCGACGGGCAGTTCCCGTATGTCGCCGAGCCGACCTCCGGTTCGCGCGGGCATCCGGTGGGGGGCGGATCGGCCGCTTCCTCGTCCGCCGGGTCTTCGACGTCCAAGGGCGCGTCCGGCGCGTCCGGCTCGTCCGGCTCGTCCGTGCAGGAGAGGGCGGCCAGTCCGCTGACGGGCGGGCGGTCGACGGTCTCCGGGGCCGGGACCGACGACGGGGACGGCCGACTCCTCCCGATCTCCGCCGCCAGTGGTGCCGCGGCCCTGGCCGTGGTCGGCCTGGGGCTGATGCGGTGGCGTCGTACTCGTCAGCGGAACGCCGACCGACGATGATCCGCTGACGTCGCCGGAGCCGCCGCGCGGGGACCGGCGGCTCCACCCCGGCCCCTGACGTGGGGGAGGGGGCCGGGGTCGTGCAAGGGGGAGCCGGGGCCGCGAGCCGGGTAACCGGCCCCCGGCCCCGGCGACGGCCACCCGCGACACCCCACCACGAACCGGGCCGGGGTGCGGCGATCGCTTCCCGCACCGCACCTCGGCCCTCCAACGGGCGGGCGGCCCGTCCAAGAAAGCCACCGGGCCGCCAAAGCAACGAAGCAACGAAGCCGCAAAGCCACGAAGCCGCAAAGCCACGAAGCCGCAAAGCCACGAAGCCGCAAAGGCGCAAAGGCGCAAAGGCGCAAAGGCGCAAAGGCGCAAAGGCGCAAAGGCGCAAAGGCGCAAAGGCGCAAGCCGCAACCAGCCAGCCACAAGGGAGGTACGCCGTGCGGTCCACCCGCACCCTTCGTCGGGTGTTCGTCGTCGTGGTCCTGGCGGCGCTGCTCAGCACCGTGGCGTGGGTGACCGGGGTGCGGTTCACGGGCGGCGGGGACGATCAGGGCCGCGACGCTCCCGCCCTGCGGGGCGACACCGGCGGGTCCGTGGTCCTGCCGCTCACGGGGGAGGGGCTGGACCGCCGTCTGGACGCGCTGCGCCGGCACCTGCGCGCGCAGCCCCGGGACGCCGCCAACTGGGCGGCGCTCGGCGTCGCGTGCGTCGAGCAGGCCCGGCGCACGGCGGACCCCGGACTGTACGGGCAGGCGCAGCGCGCCCTCGCGCGTTCGCTCGCGCTGAGTCCGGCCCCGGTCAACAGCGGCGCCCTCGCCGGGCAGGCCGCGCTCGCCGCCGCCCGGCACGACTTCCGGGCCGCGCTGCGGCTGGCCGACCGTTCGCTGGCGGTCAGCCCGTACGGCGAACTGGGCCTGGTCATCCGGGTCGACGCGCTCGTCGAACTCGGCCGCTACGACGCCGCGCACCGGGCCGCGCTCCGCGCCGACGCCCGTCACCCCGGCATCCCCGCCTTCTCCCGGCTCGCGTACGTCGCCGAACTGCGCGGCGAACGCGCCACCGCGCGCCGCGTGCTGGAACAGGCCCTCGCGCCCGCCAGCGACCCCGGCGACATCGCGCACGTCGCCACGGCCCTGGGCGAACTCTCCCGGGCGGAGGGGAAGTCCGGACCGGCCCTGCGCTGGTACGCCACCGCGCTGCGCGCCGAACCCGGTTACCTGCCCGCCCTCCTGGGCCGGGGACAGGTGCGGGCGGCCCGTGGAGACCTGGCCGGGGCGGCGCGCGATCTGGAGGCGGTCACCGCCCGGCAGCCGCTCCCGGCGTACCTCGCCCTGCTGGGCGAGGTGTACGCGGCGCGCGGGGACGGGCGCGCCGCCGCACGGCAGTACGCCGCGCTGGGCGCCTGGACGCGGCTGGCCCGCGCCCAGCGCGTCAACACCGACCTGGACACCGCCCTGGTCGCCGCCGACCACGGCGACCGGGCCCAGGCGCTGCGCGCCGCCCGCGCCGAGTGGGACCGGCGGCACACCGTCCACACCGCCGACGCCCTCGCCTGGGCGCTGCACCGCCGGGGCCGGGACGCGGCGGCACTGCCCCTCGCCCGGCAGGCCACCGAGACCCTGACGAAGGGCGGCTACCGCAACGCCTCGTTCCTCTACCACCGCGCCGAGATCGAACATGCCCTGGGTCGTGATGCGGACGCCCGCACCCACGGCAGAGCGGCACTCGCCCTGGACACGGCATTGACGCCGGAGGCCCGTACGGCGCTAGGGCGATGGGTGGAGGGGGAGAGGACGAGGGCTAGGGCTAGGGAGGGGGAGCGACGGTGAGTGGGCGGCGGCGCGTGGGGTGGGGGCTTCGGACGGACGATGACGGGGGCGGCGTGCCGCGCCGGGTTTACGGGGAGCGGGCGGGTGCCGGGCTCCGCACGGGGTGGGGGCTTCGGACGGACGATGACGGGCGCGGGAGGGCCTTGCGGTGGCTGTCGCCGCGGCGGGCGTGGGGCGCCGCGCTGCTCGTCGTCCTCCTGACCGTGGCGCTGCTGAGTACGACGGGGAGCCCGCCCGCAGCGGCGCATCCGCTGGGCAACTTCACCGTGAACGCGTACGACGGGCTGACCGTCTCCCCCCGCGAACTGCGCGTCGACCACGTCGAGGACCTGGCCGAGATCCCCGCCACCCAAGCCGAAGCCCGTATCGACGCGAACGGTGACCGCCGCTTGGACGCCGCCGAACGCACCGCCTGGGCGCGGCGCACGTGCGACCGCGCGGCGCGGGAGGGCGCGCTCACGGTGAACGACCGGCCCGTAAGGCTGACATCCCGGAGCGAGCGGGCCCGGGCCCTGCGCCGACCGGGGCAGGCCGGACTGTCCACCCTTCGGGTGGAGTGCCGACTGACCGCCCGGCTCGCCCTCGCCCGGGACGCCGGTACCGTCGTGCGCTTCTCCGGCGGCATGTCGGTGGGGGCGGACGGCCCCGGGTGGCGGGAGACCACGGCGCGTGGCGACCGGGCCCGGTTGCTGCGCACCGACGTCCCGGCGCGTTCCGCGTCCGCCCGGCTCACCCGTTATCCCGACGACCTGCTGTCCACGCCGCTGCGGCAGCGCGGCGCGCACCTCAGCGTCCGCCCCGGCGGCCCCGCGCTCGCCGAGGACGGAAACGGGGCGGGGGAGCGGGCGCGGCCCGGGGCGGTGACGGCGTTGCCGCGCGGGGTGGACGGGCTCACGCAGCGGTTCACCGACCTGGTCGGCAGCCACCGGCTCACCCTCGGCTTCGGCCTGCTGGCCCTCGCGCTGGCCGCCGTACTGGGCGCGGCCCACGCGCTCGCTCCCGGACACGGCAAGACCGTGATGGCCGCCTACGCGGCCGGGGGAGGCCCTGGCTCCTTCCGTTCCCTGCTGCGGATCGGCGCGACGGTGACGGTGACGCACACGGCCGGGGTGCTGGTCCTCGGCGCGGTGGTGGCGGCGGGCTCGCAGGCCGCGCCGCTGGCCATCCCCTGGCTGACGGCGCTGAGCGGGCTGCTGGTGGCGGTGGCGGGGGTCGCCCTGCTGCGTCGGGCTTTGGTCCATCGGGCGGGGCATGGGCATGGACACGGGCATACGCATGGGCACGGCTCCGGTGCCGGGCATTCGCACCACCACGAAGGCGATGCGGGCCACCCTGTAGGCGATGCAGGCCACCACGTGGGCGACGCGGGCCACTCCCACTCTGACTCCCACTCCCACTCCCACACGAGCGTCCTGGTCCGTAACGCCGCCCCGGCCGTCAGGGAAGGCGACAGCGAGGACAACGGTGCGGACGAGGCCCCGCCGAAGCGTCGCCGACGACCCGCCCTCGCCCCCGCGCGGCCACGGATGCGGGACACCCTGCTGCTCGGTTTCGCCGGGGGGATGGTGCCGAGTCCGTCGGCGGTGCTGGTTCTCGTCGGGTCCAGTGCGCTGGGGCAGCTGTGGTTCGGGGTGCTGTTGGTGCTTGCTTACGGTGCGGGGCTCGCGTTCACCCTTGTGGTGGTCGCGGTGTTGCTCGTCCGGGTGGGGGCGCGGCTGGGGCAGCGGCTCATGGGGGCGGCGCCTCGGTACGAGCGGGTCTTCGGCTTCCTGCACCGCACGGGGCCGGCGGTCACGGCCGGGCTGGTCGTCCTCCTGGGCGGGGTGCTCGCCCTCCGGGGGATCGTCGGGGCCGGGTGACGCCTTCCAGAGGTCCCCCCGGACCGTTTCCAGAGATCTTCCCGGACCGTAGGGATCAGGGCAGGCCGTATCCGGTTCCGGCAGGTCCCCCGTACGGGCCACCGCACCTCCTCCAGGTGCCGGGCGGCGGCCGGGGCGGCACGGGCGCGGCCTTCCGGGGCGCCGACGGCTTTTCCGCCGCGGCTCATGGGGCACCCGATGGGGGAGCCCCGAAGGGCTGTATGCACTGTATGCGGATATTGGGGAAGTATGGGTGGATGGAGGTAGTCGATCGACGCCCGTGTCCATGAGCCTGGTGGGCCGGTGAGCCTGAGCCCGTGGGGCCATGACCCGACGGCGTCCGGTCGGCGCACCGCGTACCCGTCCCCACAGGGAGAAGGAGCAGGCATGCCGAAGGACCAGGACAAGCACCCTCCTTACGGCCCGGTCGTCTTCCGCGACCGTTCGGCGGGGTTCGCCTTCCTCACCCGGTCCACCGCCACCAGCGAGCGGACCATCGAGTGGGACGACGGCAACACCTATCCCCTCGTCGACGTGGAGATCTCCTCCGAGAGCCACCCCTTCTACACGGGGAAGGCCCGGGTGGTGGATTCCGAAGGGCAGATCGCCAAGTTCACCCGCCGTTACGGCGAGGTGGCCCCCGGGGACGACTCGGACATCGACCTACGGCCGCGCCCGGAGGACGTCACGCCGGACAGCGCGCTGCGCACCGGTACGGAGGGCGAGGTCTCCGCCGAGGACCTGGTGCTCGCCGCCGGACGCGACGTCACGCCCGAGAACCTGGAGTGGGCCCGCCGCCGCCTGGAGAAGGAGGGCCGCGCGGCGGTGGAGAAGGAACTGCCCTGAGGACGGCGGCCGGGGAGGGACTGCCCTAGGAATGGCGGCGGGGAAGGCACCGCCCTGAGGACGGCGGCGGGGAAGGGGCTGCCCTAGAGACGGCGGCCGGGAAGGAGCTGCCCTGAGGACAGCAGCGGGGAAGAGCCCCCAAGAGGACGAGGACCGCCCCCTCACCACGCCCTCCCCCGCCGACACCGCGCCGTCCCTCCCGATCCCCGCCCCGGCCCGCCCACCTCGTGCTCCGCCAGCGGCCCGACCGTCAGTCCGGCCTCGCGGCAGTGGGACACCAGCTCCGGGAGGGCGTCGAGTGCGGCGTGCCAGGCGCCGGGGGCGCTGGTGCAGTCGCTGTCGTGCAGCAGGACGGTGCCGCCGCCGCGCAGCGAGCCGGTGATCTCGGCCAGGACGGAGGCGCCGTCCGCCTCGGCCGTCCAGTCGTGACCCGAGGCCGACCAGAGGACGGGCCGCATCCCGGCGCGCCGTGCGGCGGCCCACCGGCCGCCGGTCAGGATGCCGTACGGAGGGCGGTACCAGCGGGGCCGACGGCCGCAGACCTGCTGGACGAGATCCGCGGCGCGGGCCAGGTCGTGGGCGTCCCGCCAGGGCGTGGGGTACCAGGGGCGTTCGTGGTGCCAGCCGTGGACGGCGATCTCGTGGCCGCGACCCGCGATGGCGTGGCCGATGCGGGGGTCGTGCCGCAGGGCGTCGCCCAGGACGAAGAAGGTGGCCCGCACCGAGAGTTCGTCCAGAGCCCGGAGGAACAGCGGTGTGCTCTCCGGGCTCGGCCCGTCGTCGAAGGTCAGGGCCACGTGGCCCGGGTTCCCCTGGCCGTCCAGGTCGGGGAAGAGGGTGTGGCGGACGGCGGGCAGCCACGTCCCGGCCGGTCCGATGTGCCAGGCGGCGGTCGCCCCGAGGGCGAGCGCCGCCCCCACGGCGGCCCGCCGGGGGATGCCGGACGGCCGGGGAGTGGGCGACGGATCGGCCGATCGCCGTGCGCTCATCACGGGTTCACCGCCCTCCCGCGAGGGCGGGGCCGCCCGGACGTCCGCGTACCGCCTCGGCGCGCGCCCCTCACCACATCTGCTCCTTCTCCTGCCCCGAGACGACCGGCGACCGCACCAGCCGCGTACTCCCGAAGACCAGCAGCGCCAGCGCCGCCGCCTCGGGCAGCATCCGCAGGCCGAGCGTCACGGTCTCGTCGAAGAGGGCGGCGCCCAGGACGACGCTGAGCAGCGAGTCCCCCAGCGTCAGCGCGGGCTGGGAGGCCACCAGCGTTCCGGCCCGCAGCGCTGCCTGGAGCAGCAGGAAGCTCGCCAGTCCCACCGCCGCCGTGACGTACGGCTGCCAGGTCGAGAACACGGCGGCGACCCCGTCGGACAGCCGCCCGATCGCGTCCTTCATCAGCGTCGCCGTGAAGGAGAAGCCGATGGCCGTCGCGGTACCGAGGACCGCCGCCCGAGGCGCCGGGCGCAACCGGGTGGACACGGCGACCAGCACGGCGACGGCCACCAGCGCCGGCACGGCCACCTCCGGCCACCGCGCGCCCGGCACCGTCGGCCGCCCCTCCGACGGGTCCGCCAGCACCAGGAAGGCGGACAGGCCCACCCCCATCGCCGCGAAGGCCAGCCATGTGCCGGGCGCCGGCGCCCGGCGGAAGACGACGCTGCCCACGCCCAGGGTGAACAGGAGTTCCGTGGTCATGACCGGCTGCACGACCGCCAGCGGCCCGGCGGCGAGCGCCCCCGCCTGGCACAGTCCCGAGAGCACCAGCGCGCCGGTGCCCCACAGCCATACGGGCCGGTGCACGAGACCGGCCAGCCAGGACAGCGACAGCAGCCGCCCTTTGGGGGAGGCGTCCTCGACGGCCGCGGCGCGCCGTTGGAGGACGGAGGCGAGCGCGTTGCCCAGCGCGGCGAGGAGCGCCAGCGCCACGCACAGCGCCATCAGAGCGGGGTCGCGTTCCTCCATCGTGCGCCGTTCCTCCTCCCGTTCCACACTCGCTCGCCTTGGGGCAGGGCCGGTCCTGCCACTCATCTCCGGGCAGGGCTGGGCCTGCCGCTCACCTCCGGGCAGGGGCCGGGCCTGCCCGATCCGAGGGCCGTGCCCGTCGGCCGCGTCTCACCCCAGCCGGGTCGCCAGCTTCCGGAACAGGCCGGGCATCGCTCCGTAAAGACGCACCGGCAGCGCCAGCCACGGCGGCACGAAGACGTCGTCGCAGCCTCGTGCCAGCGCCTGGCACACCGCCTCGGCCACCCGTTCGGCGGGCACCGGCCGGGGCCACGAGCGCCGGTACGGGACGCCGCGCCGGTCGAAGAACGGGGTGTCGACGACGCCGGGGATCACCATCGTCACCCGGACGCCCGTGCCGGCCAGCTCGTACCGCAGGCTCTCCGCGAACGTCGCCAGCGCACCTTTGGACGCCGCGTAGACCGCCTCCTGACGCACGCCGAGCCGTCCCGCGATCGAACCGATCATGACGACGTGCCCCCGGCCGCGGGCCACCATCCCGGGCAGCAGCAGCCGCACCAGACGGAGCATCGCGGAGAGGTTGACGGTCAGGAGGTTGTCGATCGCGGCGGGCGGCATGTCCGCGAACGGGCCGGCGCCGCCGACCCCGGCGCTGGCGACCAGCACGTCCACCCGGTCGTGGAGGCCGATGGCCCGTTCGGCCAGCCGCTCGCAGCCGTCCTCGGTGGCGAGGTCGGCGGGCAGCGCGGTGCCCGAGGTGACGGTCGCGATCTCGGTGAGCCGCCCCTCGTCCCGCCCGCTGAGCAGCAGCCGCCACCGGCCCTCGGCGGCCAGTCGCGCCGCGACCGCCGAACCGATGCCGGACGAGGCCCCGGTGACGAGGACCACGGGCTGGTGAACGCGTCCGGCGCCGTTGCCGGACGGGAGCGGGGAGCTGCCGGGCATGTTCCGTCCTCGTGATCCGCAGTGGCTGCCGCCTCGATCTCCTGTGGATCGCGAACAGTCGCGTCGTCGATTACCGCCTCACCCCAGGTGAGGACTTCCGCCGGATGCCGGAGAGGGGGGAAAGGGGCTGATGGAAGCCCAAGCCCCAGGACGTGCTTCTCTTTCTTACCTCTTCTCCGTCGATCCTGCCTATTTCTCCTCCATCTGCATGACATCAACCTATTAGGCGTCATCTCCACGCATATCTACCCAACTTCCTCTGCCTCTATCGGAGGGCCGCCAACCGGGGGATCGGTGCCGGGAACGCACGGATTTCTACGGAAGGCTGGAAGACATGGGCCCTGCGGAAGGCTGGAAGGCATGGGCCCTGCGGGAGGCGTGGGAAGCGTGCACGCTGCGGAAGGCATGGATCCTGCGGGAGGCGTGGAAAACATGGACGCTGCGGAAGGTGTGGACCCTGCCGGAGGCGTGGAAGGCGCGCGAGGCACCGGACGCCGTTTCCTGATCGTCAGCGCCGGTATGGGCGCCGGCCACGACGCCGTCGCCGACGAACTCGCCCGGCGCCTCCGCACCCGGGGCCACCGGGTCGCCCAGCGGGACGTCCTCGCCCTGCTGCCGCCCGGCGTGGGCCCGGCCGTCCGGGGCTTCTACCGGACGACGGTGCGGCACTTCCCGTGGCTGTACGAAGGGATCTACGGGGCGTTCTTCCGCGCGGATACGGGGGATGCGGGGGATGCGGAGGGGACGGAGGGGGCCTCGTCCGGAGTGCCCGGCCCGGCGGGGGAGGGGGCGGCGGAGAGGGCGTCCGGGGCGCCCGGCCCGGCGGGGAAGGGCTCATCCCCCGGAGCACCCGCCCGCCACCGTTCCCCCGACGGCCCCCGGCCGAACTCCGCCCCGCTCGCCGCCCTGGCCGAGCGTCCGCTGCGGGACGCCGCGCGGAGGTGGCGCGCGGATCTCGTCGTCCCCACCTTCCACTTGGCGGCGCAGGTGACGGGCCGGTTGCGGGCGCGCGGGGCGCTGGCCGTGCCGAGCGCCGTGGTCGTCACCGACTTCGCCGTACACCGGCAGTGGCTCCATCCGGGCAACGACCTGCACCTGTGCGTCACCCCGGCCGCCGCCGCGCGCGCCGGGGAGGGCACCGGGCGGCGGGCCGTGGCACCGGGGCCGGTCGTGCCGCCGCGCTTCCATCGGGAGCCGGGCCGGCGGGGGGCCGCGGAGTGGGCCGCGGTGTGGGAACGCCACGCGCCCGACGGCCGGCCGGCCGTGCTGCTGGGGACGGGGGCCTGGGGCGTGGGCTCGGGGCTCGCGGAGACCGCCTCACTGCTGGCCGACGCGGGGTTCCTGCCCGTCCTGCTGTGCGGACGGGACGAGGGGCTGCGCCGCCGCGCCGCGCGGTGGCCCGGTGCGCTGGCGCTCGGGTGGGTCGAGGACCTGGCGGGGGTGATGGCGTCGGCCGGGGCGCTGGTGGACAACGCGGCCGGTCAGACCGCGGTCCAGGCGCTCGCCGCGGGGCTGCCGGTGGTCGGCCACCGGCCCGTCCCGGGGCATGGAGCGGAGGGCGTCGCGGCGATGGCGGCGGCCGGGCTGTCCGCGTACGCCCGCGACTCCCGGGAACTCGTCCTGCTCCTCGACACGCTCGCCCGCCCGGGCCCCGCCCGTGTGCGGCGGATCGCCGCCGGACGCGCGGCCTTCTCGTCGGACACCGCCCGGCACCTCGCGGAATGCGCGGAGGAGGGGGTGGGCGCGCGGGGCGGGAGCTGAGCGCGCCACCTCTCCGTACGGCACCCCGTGGGACGCGCGCAAGGGGGGTGTGGGGACGCGCACAAGGGAGGCGGGGACGCGTACAAGGGGGGCGACTCCGGATCACACCGGGGTCGCCGCTTGGTCGCTTTCGTGTTCGTCTTCCCCTTCCCCTTCCCCTTCCTCGGGCAGCCGGCGAGTGAGATGTGCGGGGAAGCGTTCCCCCTGCGGGTCGAGGAAGGTGATCAGGTCCATCAGAACGTGCTGGAGCTCCACCAGACGTGGTAATGGGCGCGGGTCCTCGCCCAGTTCCCGGACGTCCGCGTCGAGTTGGCCGAACCAGTCGGCGAACGCCGGATCGGAGTCCAGACGGCGGCAGAATTCCGCGTAGCCGATGCATCCGGTCTCGCCGCCCTCGTCGGTGATCACCGATTCGCCGATGGCCCGCTGTTCGCCGCGGAAGATCCGGAACGCGCGGCTGTCGTGCGCGTTGCTGTTGAGGACCGTGGCGACACGGTGCAGCAGATCCACGACCTCGCGGTTCTCCTCCCGTACGCCCAGGTCCAGGAACCGGACCCGGCGCCGCAGGATCTCCACCCAGCCCAGGTATTCGGCGAAGACGAACAAGGTGTTGCGCCGCGCGTACTCCCTCTCCCGCGGCGTCCCGTCGAGGTAACAGAGCGCCAGGAAACCGTTCTGCGAACGCGCGATGTTGTAGATCCGCGACTGGAGGTCGAACGCGGCCCACAGCAGCGGGTCGCGCACCCGGTGCATGAGGTCCCGGCGACCGGCCTCCCGGGCGAGCGCGGCCGTCTGTCGCTCCAGCCGCGCCGCCAACTCGGCCTGCCGCCGGCTCGACCGGGCGCCGAGCACCACGCTGAGCACCGCGCTGAGCAGGGCCACCGCGCCGGAGACACTGGCGACGATCAGTTCTGTGCTCATGGCGGTGAATGTACGCGATGGGGGATGCTGAGGCGGCGGCTTGATCAACCAACGGCTCGACGCGAGAGAACCGCCGCCGGAGAAGCCGGAGAAGCCCAAGAAGACCGGGAAGCGGCAGAAGCCAGGGAAGCGAGAGAAGCCGCAGAAGTGAGCGAGGCTTCCGGGAAAGACGCTCGGGGGAAAGACATTTCGGAAAGGACACTTCGGAAAAGGCGCGTCGGAAAAGACACTTCGAGAAAGACGCTTCCGAGAGAGCGCGAAAGCGCGAAAGGGGACGCTGTGGAAGGCGGGAACGACCGGGCCGAGCGCCCGGGAACGATCGCGGTGCTCGGCCCGGGCGGTGTCGGGGGCCTGCTGGCCGCGTTGCTGGCCCGCGCCGGGCACCGGGTGATCTGCCTCGCGGGCGAGCGCACCGTGGAGGCGCTGCGGCAGGACGGGGTACGGGTGCGCAGCGCCACGTTCGGGGAGTTCACGGCGCGGGTCGATGCGGACACCGAACTCCGCGAACCGGTCGACGCGTGCCTGATCGCCGTCAAGCAGACGGCACTCGCTTCCGCGCTGGAACGGGTGCCGCCCGCCGCCCTCGGTGACGGCCTGGTGGTCCCCCTGCTCAACGGCATCGAGCACCCGGCCGCGCTGCGTCGGCACTACCGCCCCGACCTGGTGGCGCCCGGCGTGATCCGTGTCGAGTCGACCCGGGTCGCGCCGGGCGTCATCGAGCACGGCAGCCCGTTCGCCGACGTGGAACTGACCGGCGCCACGGTCGAACGGAAGCGGCTGGACGAACTGGCCGACCTGCTCACGGCGGCCGGAATCCGTACCCAAGTGCGCGCGGACGAGATCACGGCGCTGTGGGCCAAGCTGGCACTGCTGGCACCGCTGGCCCTGCTCACGACGCGGTACGGGCTCACCGTGGGCGGCGTACGGACCGAGCGGGGCGCGGAACTGCGGGCGCTGCTCGACGAGACCGCCGCGGTCGGCCGCGCCTGCGGCGCACCGGTCGACCCCGCTTCCGTGCTGCGGCTGTACGAGACCTTCCCCGCCGCCACCAAATCGTCCATGCAACGGGACGCCGAGGCCGGCCGTCCTTTGGAACTCGACGCGATCGGCGGCGCGTTGCTACGGGCCGCCGCGCGCCACGACGTACCGGTCCCGGTCGCCACCTCATTGGTGCGGGATCTGGCGGACGCGTAGGGGGACGGGAGCAGGGACGAGCAGGGGCGGGCGGGGACGGGAGCCGGGGCGGGGACGAGAACGGGGAACAGGGAACGAGGAGCAGGAACAGGAAACAGCGTTCGTCGTCCCTGCCCCCGCCCCTGTCCCCGTCCCCGCCCCCTCACCCCCGCCCGATGTACGGCATCGTCGTCGCCATCACCGTCGCGAACTGCACGTTCGCCGCCAGCGGCAGTTGGGCCATGTGGAGGACCGTCCGGGCCACGTCGGCGGCGTCCATCACCGGCTCCACCGCCGTCTGACCGTTCGCCTGGAGGATGCCGGTCCGCATCCGGCCGGTCATCTCCGTGGCCGCGTTGCCGATGTCGATCTGGCCGCAGGCGATGTCGTACGGACGGCCGTCCAGGGACAGGGACTTGGTCAGGCCGGTGATGGCGTGCTTGGTCGCGGTGTACGCGACGGAGTGCGGCCGGGGGACGTGGGCGGAGATCGAACCGTTGTTGATGATGCGGCCCCCGCGCGGCTCCTGCTCCTTCATCAGCCGGAAGGCGGCCTGGGCGCAGAGGAAGGCGCCGTTGAGGTTGACGTCCACGACCGAGCGCCAGGCGTCGTACGAGAGGTCTTCGAGCGGGCCGGGCGGGCCGAAGGCACCCGCGTTGTTGAAGAGCAGGCCGAGCCGCCCGAAGCGGTCGCGCACGGCCGCGAACAGGGCGTCGACCTCCTCGGGGCGGGTGACGTCGGTCGGTACGGTCAGCAGGTCCGCGCCGTCGGGTGCCAGCTCCGCGGTCTCCCGCAGCGCCTCCGCGCGGCGGCCCGCCAGCGCGACCGACCACCCGGCGGCGGCCAGCTCCAGCGCGACCGCGCGTCCGATGCCGGACCCGGCGCCGGTGACCACGGCGACGGTGGCGGCGCGCGCCGGATCGGCCGCGGCGGCGTGGTCCGGGGCGGCCGAGGGTGACGTGGTGTTGTTTGGCATGGCGGCAGGGTAAGGGGCGCGGCGGGCGCGGGCGCCGGGGGCATGGCCGCCGGGGAATCGGCGGGATGCGGACGGGGCACGCGAGCCGGGCGCCGTGAGCCGGGCCGCCGTTCCCGAGGTCCCTCAGCGGCTCCCGCCCCGCGCGCTCGGTGGGGCCCCATCCCGCCCCGCCCGCGTGCTCGGTGGTCCCCTATCCCGCCCACCCGCGTGCTCGGCGGGCCCCTATCCCGCCCCGCCCGCGTGGAACCGCTTCAGCACGGCCGACTTCGCGAGTGCGAACTCCTCCGCGGTGAGGATGCCGTCGCGGTGCAGTTCGCCGAGTTCGCGCAGGCGGCGCAGCAGGGCGTCGTGGTCCTCGGCGGCTGGTTCCGGGGCGCCGCCGGTGGCGTCCGCCGTGCCGGTCCCGCCGTACGCGGCGGTGTCACCGGGGATGCCGGGACCGCCCTGCCCGGACGCCGTCCCCGCACCACCGAGCTCCTTGACCAGCGGTCCCGGCGCGACGGCCGTCCCGGTCGCCGCGCCGCCGGTCTGCGCCGCCCCCGGTGCCCGGCCGCCGATCGGGTGCGGCAGGCGGGCCACGACGGCCGCGGCCAGGAGGGCCGTGGTGCCGCTCTCCTTCTTGAAGCCCCACAGCTCCAGGCAGTTCGGGTCGTGCTCCGGCTTGAGGTGCGCGGTGATGCCCCTGGGCTTGAAGCGCAGGTAGCCGGACTCCAGGCCGGAGGCGGCCCGCCACTCCACGCCCTCCAGGTCGGCGAGGGCGAAGTCGCGGGCGCCGGCGTTCTTCTTGCTCTCGTTGGTGTTCCAGCGCCATTCGATGTGGACCCGCTCGCCGTCGAACGTGGCCACGCCGTCCACACCACCGGCCGACAGGGGCACCGGCGGGCCGGGCAACAGATAGCGGTCGACGGGTCCGTCCGGCACCTGCTCGATCATCATCGCCTGGCGCACCTCGTCGACGAAGAACTCGGCGACGCCGGACCGCTCCGGCTCCACGACGACCTGGTACGGATTCGCGTCGTCCGGCAACTGTCCCCCGGTGGCGTGCAGCAGGGGGTCCGCGCCGTCGCGCAGTCGCAACCGCAACCGTCCGCCGCGCCGCCCCGGCTCGAACGCGATCCCGGCCAGCGCGGCCAGCGGTACGGCGATCTCGCCGAGGTCCTGCCGCAGCCGGTGTACCTTGCGCTCCCGGCCCGGGGTGATCCGTACCACGTCCCCGTCGAAGACCCATGTGCCGTCGCGCGCTATCAGTTCCGCCATGCCCCGAATCCTACGGAGGCGGTGAGCCGCCGAACGCCGCGCAGGTGAAGCGGGGCGGGACGCGGCGGCGAAGCCGGGAGGGGCGGCGATCCCGGACGGACGGGCCGGAGCGGCGCACCCAGAAGAACGGACGGATGAACGGGCCGGGGACAGGGCCGGGTCATGGCCAGGACCGGACCCGGTGACGCACCGTGACGCCCCGCGTCCGTGCCGTGAATGTCCCACCGGGTCCGTTGCGGTGGCAGTCATCATCCACTTGTCATGTGTGCGTCGTACACGGGTCAGCGCACCGCCGTCACACGTCCCTGTAATCACCACCGACATCAGACGTCAGTGGAGGGGCAATGACCGAGTACGGCTCGTACGCACCGCAGCAGGACCGGGAGCTCCGCGCCGCCGCCGCGCACCTGGCGCGCCGGCGCTTCCTCACCGTCACCGGGGCCGCCGCCGCGCTGGCCTTCGCCACGAACCTCCCGTTCGCCGGCGCCGCCCAGGCGGCCGAGGTCGACGCCAGGAAGCTGGCAGAGGACCCCTTCACCCTCGGCGTCGCCTCCGGCGATCCGCTCCCGGGCTCCGTCGTCCTGTGGACCCGGCTCGCGCCCAAGCCGTACGAGCCCGGCAACGGGATGCCGCAGGCCCGGGTGGACGTGCGCTGGGAGATCGCCTACGACGAGCGGTTCCGGCGGCTGGCGGGGCGCGGGCGGGCCGAGGCGCATCCCGAGTTCAACCACACCGTCCACATCGAGGCCACCGGCCTGGCCCCGGACCGCGTGTACTACTACCGCTTCCGCGCCGGCAAGTGGATCAGCCCGGTCGGCCGGACCCGTACCGCGCCCGCGCGCGGGGCCCACCTCAACGACCTCAAGCTCGCCGCGGTGTCCTGCCAGGCGTACCACGACGGGTACTTCACCGCGCACCGGCACCTGTCCGAAGAGGACGTCGACGTGGTCTTCCACCTCGGCGACTACCTCTACGAGTACGCCGTGAACCCCGCCGGCGGCGCCCGCAAGTACACCGACCGCGTGCTCCCCTCCCACTTCAACCGCGAGGTGGCCACGCTGGAGGACTACCGGCTGCGCTACGCCCTGTACAAGTCCGACCCGGACCTCCAGGCCGCGCACGCCGCCCACCCCTTCGTCGTCACCTGGGACGACCATGAGGTGGAGAACAACTACGCGAGCGACATCAGCGAGGACAACCTGCCGCCCGCCGAGTTCCTGGTGCGCCGGGCCGCGGCCTACCGCGCGTACTGGGAGAACCAGCCGCTGCGCCGCCCGCAGCGCCCGAACGGCGCCGACCTGCGGCTCTACCGCCGCCTCCAGTACGGGCAGCTCGCCCAGTTCGACATCCTCGACACCCGCCAGTACCGCTCGGACCAGGCGTACGGCGACGGCTGGCACGCGCCGGGTCCCGAGTCCCTGGACCCCGCGCGCACGCTGACCGGCGCGACGCAGGAACGCTGGCTGATCGACGGCTGGCGGCGCTCGTCGGCCCTGTGGAACGTGGTCCCGCAGCAGGTCACCTTCTCCGAGCGGCGCAACGCCACCGGTTCCGCCTACAAGCTGAGCATGGACGCCTGGGACGGCTACGCGGCCTCGCGCGAGCGGGTGCTGGCCGGCGCGGAGTCGGCCGGGGTGGAGAACCTCGTCGTCCTCACCGGTGACGTGCACGTGCACTACGCCTTCGACATCAAGCGGGACTTCGCGGACCGGGACTCGCGGACGGCGGGCGTCGAGTTCGTCACGACCTCGATCGCCAGCGGCAAGGACGGCGCGGATCGGCCGGCGAACTGGGAGACGTACATGGCGGCCAATCCGCACCTGAAGTTCTACAACGGGCGGCGGGGTTACGTGACGGTGACGCTGGACGACGAGAAGGCGCGGGCCGATTACCGGACGGTGTCGGCGGTGACGACGCCGGGCGCGCCCGTGACGACGGCGGCGTCCTTCGTCTCCGAGGCGGGGAACCCGGGGCTTCAGGCGGCCTGAGCGGGGCGGGGCGGTGGGCGGTCGGCGGGGGTCGTCCGGGAGTCGGCCGGGGGCATATCAAGCCCGTCCGGCGATTGAGGACAACGCTCCCGGCGTTCACCGGCACCCGAATTCACCAACCGACCGCCCACGCCCCGCAAGATTGCCGGAACCCGAGCCGATCGCTGACAGGTGCCGGACGGGCTGGAAAACGCGGTCGGCCGCCCCGCCCAAGACCCGATGCGTACCGGCCCAAAGCCAGACCGAATCTTGGCGGGCGCCTGCCGTGTGCGTGACAACATGGTGCAGCCATCACTGAACCATGGAGACGCTCATGACAGACCCCCGCCCCCGCGCGGCCGACGCGGAGGAAACCGCCCCCCTGATACCCGGGCGGGAGACGGCGGACAGACCCGTCGCGGCCCGCCGCACCAGCTTGCTCGTCACCTTCGTGCTCGGCGGGCTCACCGCCCTGCCCCCGCTCTCCATGGACATGTACCTGCCGGCGCTGCCGGCGGTCACCAGTTCCCTGCACAGCCCGGCCGCCACCGTCCAGCTCACCCTGACGACCTGCCTGGCGGGCATGGCCCTGGGCCAGATGATCGTCGGGCCGATGAGCGACAAATGGGGGCGCCGCCGCCCGCTGCTCGTCGGCATGATCGTCTACATCGTGGCCACCGCGCTGTGTGCCGTCGCCACCGATGCCGCCACACTCATCGCCTTCCGCCTGCTCCAGGGGCTGGCGGGCGCGGCCGGGATCGTCATCGCGCGGGCGGTGGTCCGCGACCTGTACGACGGCGTGGCGATGGCCCGGTTCTTCTCCACCCTGATGCTGATCTCCGGCGTCGCCCCCGTCGTCGCGCCGCTGATCGGCGGCCAGGTGCTGCGGATCACCGACTGGCGCGGGGTCTTCGTCGTCCTGACCGTCGTGGGCGTGCTGCTGACCCTGCTCGTCTGGCGGACCCTGCACGAGACGCTGCCGCCCGAGCGGCGGCACGACGGCGGCCTCGGCCAGACCCTGCGCACCATGCGCGACCTGCTCGCCGACCGCGCCTTCTCCGGCTACCTGCTCGTCGGCGCCTTCGGTTTCGCCGCCCTCTTCGCGTACATCTCCGCCTCCCCCTTCGTGATCCAGGAGATCTACGGCGCGTCCCCGCAGACCTTCAGCCTGCTCTTCGGCGTCAACTCGGTCGGCCTGGTCATCGTGGGCCAGATCAACGGCAAGCTGCTGGTGGGCCGGGTCAGCCTGGACCGGGTGCTCGGGATCGGGGTCGTGCTGATCACCGTGGCCGGGGTGGGACTGCTGCTGATGGCCTCGGGAGTGTTCGGGGACGTGGGGCTGGCACCGATGGCGGTCGGGCTGTTCGTCCTGATGTCGTCGATGGGCCTGGTCATGCCCAGCACGAACACCCAGGCGCTGCTGCGGACGCCGCACGCGGCCGGGTCCGCCTCCGCGCTCCTGGGGACCTCGACGTTCCTGATGGGGTCGATCGCCTCGCCGCTGGTCGGCATCGCGGGAGAGGAGACGGCGGTCCCGATGGCCGTCGTGCAGCTCTCCTGCGGCGTGCTCGCACTGGCGTGCTTCCTGGGGATGTGCCGTCCGTGGCAGCGTAGGGAGGTGACGAGCACGGGCACCACCGGGGAGGCGACCGAACTCTGAGAACACCGAGACCCGAGAACGCACCGAGATTCGAGAGCACATCCGGTTCTGAGGGCGCGCCGAGAGCCGAGGGCGGGCCGAGAGCCGAGGGCGCATCGGCGCCGGAGGGCGCGCCCGGCCGCGAGGGCGCGCCGAGCCCCGGCCGCGCGCCGGGCTCCGACCGCGCGCCAGGCTCCGATACCGCGCCGGGACCGGGACCGGGAACGGCCTCCGGCTCCTCGTCGGCGAGTGTCCTGCGGCGCGGTACCCCGGAGGAGGCCGGCCTCGACCCGGCGTGGACCGCCCGGCTCGCCCGGGGTGTGCGCGGTCTGCCCGAGGGGCGGAGCCCGTGGTGCGCGGGGGCGGTGGTGGTCGCCGGGCGGGGCCCGGTCGTCGCCGTCGAGGAGGCGGCGGGCTGGGCGGTGCGGTACGGCGCGTACGACCCGGAGACCGGGCGCGGCGTCCCGCTGCCCCGGGACCTCTGCGAGCCGGTCCGGGTCGGCACGGTCTTCGACCTCGCCTCGCTGACCAAGCTGTTCACCGCCATCGCGGCCGTCCAGCAGGTCGAGCGGGGCGCGCTGGACCTGGACGCGGAGGTCGCCCGCTGGCTGCCCGCGTTCGCCCCCGGGATCACGGTGCGCCGGCTGCTGACGCATACCTCCGGCCTCCGCGCCGAGCTGCCCTTTTACTCCCGCCAACGCGAGGGGCGGGCGGCGCGGCTCGCGCTGCTGTGGGCGGAGGCGGCGGCCCCGTCCACCCCGCCGGGCGGCCCGTACCGCTACTCGGACCTCAATCTCATCGCCCTGCAACTCGTCCTGGAAGACCTCACCGGGCGACGGCTCGACGTCCTCGTCCGGGACGGGATCACCGGGCCGCTCGCCCTGGCGGGGACCTCGTACGGGCCGCTGTCCCCGGCGGGCGTGGCGGCGACGGAGGACCAGCGGCGGCCCTGGGCCAAGGCGGACCGGGGGCTGCTGCGCGGCGAGGTGCACGACGAGAACGCCTGGGCGCTGGGCGGCGTCGCCGGGCACGCGGGGCTGTTCTCGACGGCGCAGGACCTGGCGGTGCTGTGCCGGACACTGCTCAACGGGGGCGCCTACGGGACGGCCCGCATCCTGCGGCCCGCGTCGGTGGCGGCGCTGCTGGACCCGCCGGGCCTGGGGTTCGTCGTCGACCAGCCGTACTTCATGGGCGCGCTGGCGGGACGCGGAGCGGCGGGGCACACCGGGTTCACCGGGACGAGCCTGGTGGTGGACCGGGCCACGGACACGTTCCTGGTACTGCTCGCCAACACGGTGCACCCCCGGCGGCGGGACGGCGGCAGCGCGCCCCGCGCGGCGGCGGCCACCCGGCTGGCGCGGGCGGTACGCGGGGAAGCGGGCGGGGCGGGGGAGTGACGGGCCTGCTCCGGTGAAATCGGTGGGGGAGGACGGGCCTGCTCTGGCAAAACCGGTGGGGGGAGCGACGGGCACGCTCTGGCTCAACCAGTGCGGGAGTGGCGGGCCCGCTCCGGAACGGCGGTCTGCTCCGGAGAGGCCGCCCGCTCCGGAAAGGCGGTCTGCTCCGGAAAGGCCGCCCGCTCCAGATAAACGAGTGGGGCGCCCCGTCCCCGTAAAATCGACCAAATGCACGAGGAACTGCGCGCCGCCCTGGCGGGTCTGCTCGACGGCCTGCCGCCCACGCAGGCGGCGCGGGCCGTCGACCGGCTGATCGAGAACTACCGGGGCCGCACCCCCACGGACGCCCCGGTGCTCCGCGACCGGGCCGACGTCGTCGCGTACGCCGCCTACCGGATGCCCGCGACCTTCGAGGCCGTGCACGCCGCCCTGACGGCCTTCGCCGCGCGGCTGCCGGACTGGTCCCCCGCCTCCCACGTGGACATCGGCGGCGGTACGGGTGCCGCGACCTGGGCGGCGGCGACGGTCTGGCCCGAACGCGGTACCACCGTGCTCGACTGGGCCGAACCCGCGCTCGAACTGGGCCGCGAGCTGGCGGCCGGCCGGGTGACCGGCACCGAATGGCGCCGCGCGGTCATCGGCGCGGGCATGACCGTGCCCGAGGACACCGACCTCGTCACCGTCTCCTACGTACTGGGCGAGCTGCGCGAAGAGGCCCGGGACGCCGTCGTGCGGGCGGCGGCGGACGCCCGCGCCGTCGTCCTCATCGAGCCCGGCACCCCGGACGGCTACCGGCGGATCCGCCGGGCCCGGGAACAGCTCGTGGCCGCCGGGCTGCGCGTCGTCGCGCCGTGCCCGCACAGCGGCGAGTGCCCCATCCTCCAGGTGGAGGGCGCGGCCCCCGGCAAGCCGGGCGGCGACTGGTGCCACTTCGCGGCCCGGGTGAGCCGCTCCTCGCTGCACCGCCAGGTGAAGGGCGGTTCGCTCGCTTACGAGGACGAGAAGTTCAGCTACGTCGCGGCGGTCCGGCCGCAGGCCGTGGCGCCGGAAGCCGACGTTACGGAAGCCGACGCCCTGGAAACCGCGGCCCCCCTCCCGGCCCCCGCCCGCATCGTCCGCAAGCCCCAACTGCGCAAGGGCCAGGTGCTGCTGGACCTGTGTGCGGGGGACGGATTGCGGCGGGAAACGGTCACCAAGCGGCGCGGCACCGATTACCGTGCGGCACGGGACGCCGAGTGGGGCGACGCTTGGGGTCCCGAGGACGCTCGGGACGAGGGTGCCGAGGACGCCTGAAGGCGAATGACGGCGAACGACGGCGAAACCGCCGCGAACGCCTGACGGCGAAGCCGCCAGGAGAACACCAGCCGGTGACTCCTTCCCCCGGACCCTCGGCCACCCCGGCCCTTCGACCAACCCCTCCGACCCCTCCGGCCTCCCGGCCCCTCGGACGCGAGTGGGAATTGTCGCGCCAGAGGGGCCTATATCCCTCCTAATCACCCCGGTACGATGGGCCTTCGTTCACCCCGGATCCGGACACCGGTCACCCCAGGGGGAGGATGGTGGCAGCATTGATCCCAGACCACCGCTCGAAGTGAGGGGATAGATGGAACGCAAGGGCAGGTTCTCCCAGTGGCTTCGCCGGCCGAAGAGCGGTTCGGGCAGTGGCGATACGGACACGGGAGCGGTCGCCGCGCGTGACCGTGAGGACCTGCTGCTGGCGGTCGCCGACGCGGGCTTCCCCCTGGCCCCGGCCGCCCACCCCTCCGGCTACGGCTGTTCCTGCGAGCGCGTCGGCTGTCCCACGCCCGGGCGGCATCCGATCTCCTTCGGCTGGCAGACGATCGCCAGCACCGACCGGGAGAAAGTCCTGGGCTGGGCCCGCAACCATCCCCAAGCCAACTTCATCACCGCGACCGGCATCGCCCACGACGTCCTGGACGTCCCCGTCGAGGCCGGTCGCAGTGCTCTTGGGCGCCTTGAGTCCACCGGCGTCGAGGTCGGACCGGTCGCGCTGAGCGGCGCCGGATTCGGCGACGGGCGCATGCTCTTCTTCACCGCCACCCGCGGCACCCCGGACGACGAGGACGAGTGGTGGCCCTGCGAGCTGGACTGCCACCCCGAGACCATGGACGAGCACCCGGGCCTGCGCTGGCACTGCCGGGGCAGCTACGTCCTCGTCCCGCCCTCGCGGCTGCCGGGCGACCAGCCCGCGGTGTCCTGGCTGCGCGGCCCCGAGCGCGCGCTCCCCGACCCGCTGTCCCTGCTGGAAGCGCTCACCGACGCCTGCGCGGAGTACGCCGACCACCGCCCCGACCACGAGTCGGCCGCCTGGCCGATCGGGCGCTGAGCCCCTCGCCGGTAGTCCGCCGTCTTCTTCGTCTTCGCTGAGCCCCCGCCCGGGGAGCCCACCCCTACAGCGTCTTGGCCGACGTCTTGGCTTCCAGGCGGTGGAGGAAGGTGATCCGGTCGGCGGAGTCCTTGGCGGGCACCTGCACCGCCTGCTCCGTCAGCGTCGTGAAGGTCATCTTGTCGGTCGGCTTCTCGGGGCCGTCCAGAATGCCCTTCATCTCCTTGGGCAGGCGGACCTTCGAGCCCTTGGTGAAGGTCTTCTGCTGGTGGTAGTAGGTCGAGAAGAAGACCAGCGCACCGCCGTCGGTGGTGCGCAGCGCGACCGGCGGGTAGTCCGACGCCTGGTCCTCCCACTGGAGCCGCGCGCCGGGCTGGAAGGCAACCCTCGCGCGGTTGGCGCGCCAGCCGTCGGTGTGCGGGCCGGAGGCGAAGACCTGGCCCGCGTCGGTCCGGCCGGTCTTCAGGTACGTCGCGTACGTCTTGCCGAGTGCGCCCGGATCGACCTTCAGGCCGGTGTTCTCGGCCTCCGGGCGGATGAGTTCCGCGTAGCCGTCCTTGTCGGTCGTGAACTGGGGTATCTCGGCGTCGGAGAGCGTGGAGAGGTAGACGGCCTTCCACTTGGCCTGGGCGCTCTCGCGGGAGAAGGCCAGGAACCACCGGCCGTTGTTGCGGTTGCTGGCCGCGTCCGCGACGAACACCCGCGGCCAGCCCGCCTGCCGGGGGATGGTGAAGTTGGGGTCCGTGAGCACCAGCGGCGGGAACTTCGGGTTGCCCCCCGGGCTGATCGCGCGCGCGGCCTTGGTGACGGCCTGGTCGATGGCCAGCAGCGAGTCACCCTCGTACCCGGGGTTCAGCGTGGGGTCGAGCTTGCTGTTGGACTTGTTGAAACCGCTGACGAACCCCTTCAGGACGGTCCCGGCCTCGTCCTTGGACACCGCCGGCAGCATCTCCCGCTCGCCGTGCACCGTCACGCACCCGCTCAGCGTCAGCAGCGCCGCGCTCGCGGCGGTCAGCGTCACGGCTACCCGGAACGGCGACCTGCGTGTCATGGGGCTCGGACTCCTTCGGGGCGACCGGTTGGCGGGTGCGGTGGCCGGGGCGGCGACCGGCGACACCCTACCCGTGTCGGGCCGCCGCCCGGGTACGGGGCCGAGCTACGGCGACCTCGCCGCGACCTGACGGCGCCGCCACCCGGCCCACCCCGCCTCTCGGCTTGCCTGATGGGCGGCGGCCCGCCATCTCAAGCCCGTCCGGCCTGCACGAGTGGACGATGGCCCGCCATTTCCAGCCCGTCCGGCGATTGAGGACAACGCCCCCGGCGTTCACCGGTACCAAAGAA
>NZ_JBEXNM010000030.1:0-93014 GCF_040611095.1 Streptomyces sp. NPDC003077
CCGACCGGTCCGCACGCGCGCCACGGCAACTGAAAGGCCCGGTCACGCCGATACGGCGTCGATCCGGGCCAGGGCGTCATCCGCGCCGTACGGCTGCAGATATGGCAGCCAGCGCGGGTCCCTATGCCCCGTGCCGATGATCCGCCACGCCAGTCCTGACGGCGGGGCGGGCTGATGCCGCAGCCGCCAGCCGATCTCGGCGACGTGGCGGTCTGCCTTGACGTGATTGCAGCGGCGGCACGCGGCCACCACGTTCTCCCAGGTGTGCTGTCCGCCGCGACTGCGTGGAACGACGTGGTCGACGCTGGTTGCGACGCCACCGCAGTACATGCACCGTCCGCCGTCGCGGGCGAACAGGGCACGGCGGGTCAGGGGTACAGGACCGCGAAAGGGCACCCGCACGAACCGCTTGAGGCGGACCACACTGGGGGCGGGTATCACGCGGGTCGCACTGTGCATCAGGGCGCCGGACTCCTCAAGGCTCACGGCCTTTTCATTGAGTACGAGGATGAGCGCGCGGCGGAGCGGTACGACGCCGAGCGGCTCGTACGACGCGTTGAGGACCAGGACATGCGGCACGGGTGCCTCCTTGTACGCCGGCGGCGCGTGGCTCGCGCCGGGACGATCTCCCCACAGTGTCCCCCGGTGCCTGGTCGCGGCGCCACCACGACCGGGTAACGGGCCCGGGGTGTTTTCGACCACACCTCTTTACTTCCCTCCGTCCGGGCCCTTGTCCCTCGAACAGCGGCGCGGATCGCACCCGTTGCCCCGTTAGTGTGGATGGTCTGCCCGGAGCCCGGTCGTGTCCCGGGCCCCTTGCCTTACGGAGGTTCCCGCTGTGCCCTGGTCGACGTTCCCGGCCACCGCGTCACTCGTGTCCGCGACCGAGTCGTCCGGCCCCAGCTCGCTGGACGAAGCGACGGAGAAAGCCGGCGACGCCGCCGGCTGGATCCAGGAGAACTGGGCGAACTGGCTGGTCGCCGGTCTGCGGATCGTCCTGATCATCGTGATCGCGGTGGTGCTGCGCCATGTGATACGGCGCACGATCACCCGTCTCATCGGCCGCATGAACCGCGGCGCCGCCGCCCCCGGCTCGGCGCTGGGCGGCCTGCGCGTCAACGCCGAACGCCGCCGCCAGCGCTCGGAGGCCATCGGTTCCGTCCTCCGCAGCGTCGCGTCCTTCGTGATCCTGGGCACCGCCGCCCTGACGGTCCTGTCCGTCCTGAACATCAACCTCGCGCCGCTGCTCGCCAGCGCGGGCGTGGCCGGCGTGGCCATCGGCTTCGGCGCCCGCAACCTGGTGACCGACTTCCTCTCCGGTGTCTTCATGATCCTTGAGGACCAGTACGGCGTCGGCGACGAGATCGACGCGGGCGTGGCCACCGGCACCGTCATCGAGGTCGGCCTGCGCGTGACCAAGCTGCGCGGCGAGAACGGTGCCATCTGGTACATCCGCAACGGCGAGGTGAAACGCATCGGCAACCTCAGCCAGGGCTGGTCCACGGCCATGGTCGACGTCCAGATCGGCGCCGACCAGGACCTGGACCGGGCGCGCGAGGTCATCACCGCCGTCGGCCGCGAGATGTCCCAGGCCGAGCCGTGGAACGAGCAACTGTGGAAGCCCGTCGAGGTCCTGGGCCTGAACGAGGTCCACCTCGACTCCGTCACCATCGGCGTCTGCGCCAAGACCATGCCCGGCCAGGCCACCGCCGTCGAACGCGAACTCCGCTGGCGCATAAAGAAGGCCCTCGACGCCGAAGGCATCCGCCTCGGCCCCCGCCCCGCCGATACGGAGGACCCCGAACCGGCCCCCGACCCCACCGCCTCGGTCGCCGCCCCGTCGGCCCTGGCCAACCCGACCTCGCCGCAGTCCGTGGCGGCATCCCCGATCCCGCCGGCGCTCCCGGGCGCCTCTCCGGCACCGGGGGCGGGGAACGGGACGGGGCCGCGGTTGGGGAAGTAGGGCGGCGGCTCGGCCTTGTGACGGGGCCCGTCCTCCTGGTCCGGGACCGGGGAGGGCGGGCCTTCTGCCGCCTGGGGCCCGAAGCCGCGCCATCCCGCACCCGGTGGCGCCGAAAGGAGGGAGCTCGTCCTCCACTCTTCTGGTAGCGAGCGCCCCAGCCAACACCCGCTCTGATTCGTTGCGGTCACCGGGCTCCTACCTCAGACGTAGAACTCTTCGGCATCCACGTGCGCCGCGCGCCCAGTTCATGAGGAGTCCGTACACGTCGTCGGCTGCGAAGTAGCAACCCGACCAGTGCTGGTAGTCCCCGCACGCAGCCTCCTGCGCCAGAGGGCACCGTTGCGGAGTGACCCTTGGACTGGATCTCCCAGACATCGTCCGGTCGTCTTCGGCACCCCAAAAACCCGATCCCCCTCGACTGCCCCCGAGAAATGGATTGGACCAAACCATTGACGCCGCACTGACACGGCGCTTACCTTCCTGTTCACCGATTGGAAAGTTTCCTAACAGACCAATGACACGGCGTCCGGGCAGGCACCCGGCCGTGGTGTCGGGAGCAGGTGGGCGGGCGTCATGGGCGGAGGGCACGGAGTGCGGAACACTCCTGGCACGCCGCGGGTGTTGCGGGCCATGAACGACCGGGCGGCGCTCGACCTGCTCGTGGCGCAGGGGCCGCTGACCCGGACCCGGATCGGGGAGCTGACCGGGCTGTCGAAGCCGACCGCGTCGCAGTTGCTGGCCCGCCTGGAGGCCGCGGGGCTGGTGCGGACGACCGGGAACGTGACCGGGCGGCCGGGGCCCAACGCGCAGCTCTACGAGATCAATCCGCAGGTCGGGCACGTTGCCGCGCTCGCCGTTGACCAGGGCGGGATCAGTGCCGTGGTCGCCGACATCACCGGGCGGGTGCTCGGCGAGAGCCGGGTCGGGACGGACGCGGTGGAGGCCGACACGCCGAACCGGACCGCGCGGCTGGTGGCCGGGGCCGTGGACGGCGCGCTGGACGAGGCCGGGCTCACGCGTGAGGACCTGCACGGCGCGGTGATCGGCACGCCCGGCGCGCTCGACCCGCAGACCGGGCTGCTGCGGTACGCGCCCCACCTCCCGGGGTGGCAGTCGCGCGCGCTGAAGGACGAGTTGGCGGCCGAGCTCGGCGTGCCGATCGTCATCGAGAACGACGTCAACCTGGCGGCCGTCGCCGAACAGCACGACGGTGCCGCGCAGGGGGTCGAGGACTTCGTCCTGGTGTGGGTCGACGAGGGCGTCGGCGCCGCCATCGTGCTGGGCGGCCGGCTGCTGCGCGGGGCCACCGGGGGCGCCGGCGAGATCGGCTACATGCCGCTGCCGGGGGCACCGCTGTCCCGGGGCGGCGACCTCAGTGCGGCGCGGCCCGATGGCGGCGGTGGGTTCCAGCGGCTCGTCGGGTCGCCGAACGTGGTCGAGCTGGCGTGGGACTACGGGCTGCCGCAGGCCCGTACGGTCGCGGAGGCGCTGGCCCGGCCCGCGGTGCGGGCGGAGGTCGCGCGCCGGCTGGCGACCGGCCTGGCGGCCGTGGTCGCCGTCGTGGACCCGCGGCTGGTGGTGCTGTCGGGCGAGGTCGCCCAGGCCGGCGGGGAGGAGCTGCGGGTGCTGGTGGAGGAGGAGTTCACCGGGCTCGCGCTGCCGCGGCCCCAGCTGCGGATCAGCGACCTCGACGGCAATCCGATCCTGACCGGCGCCCTGCGCGTGGCGCTCGCCGAGGCGCGCGATGCCCTCTTCGATACGGCTTGAGGCCGCCGGGCGGGCGGCGGGTGCCTCGGAGGGCGTGTCTCTGTCGGGTGGCGCCTTCGGGCCTGAGAGTGGTGGCGCGGCGGTGGTCGGGACCTCGTCCGCGTCCACGTCCCTCGTAACGAACGCCGCCTCGTCCGCGTCCGCTGTGACGGCTGGTGACGCGGCGGCCGTCGGGGACTCGTTCGCGTCCCTGGTGACGAACGGCGCCTCGTACGGCCGACAAGTCCGCGGCGCGGTGGTCGGCGGCACCTCGTACGCGTACGCCCCCGCCTACACGCCCCACCCCTTATTACGCCCCGCGCTCCCCCGCTCCTGCTCTCCCCCATCCCCCCTTCCGGAATTCCTCCTGCCATAAAGGAAGTGCGCCATGCCGCGAACCCGCATGCGCCGATATGTGGCCGCCGTGCTCGTCGGTGCCGGCCTGCTCGCGTCGGGCTGTGCCAACCCGAGTGTCGGCTCCGACCGCGATGATCCGACGAAACCCGTGACGCTGAAGTTCTGGCACGGGTGGTCGGCGGACGGTGAGGTCAAGGCGATCAACGACAGCATCGAACGTTTCGAGGACCTGCACCCGAACATCAAGGTCGAGGCGACCGGGAACGTCAGCGACGCGACGATGAACCAGGCGCTGCGGGCGGGGGGTGACGAGGCGCCGGACGTGGTGTCGTCCTTCACCACCAACAACGTGGGGCAGTACTGCTCTTCGGGGATGTGGGTGGACCTCGACCCGTTCATGAAGCGGACGGGGATGGTCAAGGAGAAGGTGTTCCCGAAGACGCTGCTGGATTACACGCGGTACAAGGGGACGCAGTGCGCCCTGCCGCTGCTCGCGGACGCGTTCGGGATGTATTACAACAAGGACGCGTTCGAGGAGGCGGGGATATCCCGGCCGCCGCGGACGATGTCCGAGTTGAAGCGGGACGCGGCCAAGCTGACGAAGCGGAAGAAGAACGGGGATCTGGAGCGGGCCGGTTTCATGCCGAACTTCCGGCTGTACCAGAACAGCCCGGACCGTTTTTTCGCGCAGTGGGGGCCGGAGTACTTCGACGCGAAGGGGAAGTCCCGGTTGGCGAAGGAGCCGGCCGTCAAGGATTTCTACCGGACGACGGGCGAGCTGGTGCGGTCGCAGGGCGGGTTCGACGCGCTGGAGAAGCTGCGGGCGTCGTTCGGGGACGAGATGTCCTCGCAGAACGGATTCCTGACCGGGAAGCTCGCGATGCACCTGGACGGGGAATGGCGCGGGCTGATGCTGAACGACGCCAAGGCGAAGTTCGCGTGGGGCACGGCGCCGCTGCCGGTGCCGGACGACCGGGCGGATACGTACGGGCGGGGCTTCCTGACCGGCACCGTGGCGGGCATCGCGCACAGCAGTAAGCACCAGAACGCCGCGTGGGAACTCGTCCGCTTCCTGACGGCGGACACCGATCAGGTGGTGCGGTTCGCCAATGCCATCCACAACATTCCGTCGACGTACGCGGCGTTGAAGTCGCCGAAGCTGGACGCCGATCCGACGTTCCGTTCCTTCCTCGACATCATGGCGAACGAGCACAGTACGGCGCTGCCTCCTTCCACCAATGGCGGGCAGTACGTCGTGTCCTTCATGGACTTCTCGTATTCCGTCGAGGCCGGGAAAGTCCGGGACATCGACAAGGGCCTTCGTGAACTCGACGCCCAGATAAACGCCGACACCCTCCAGGCCGAGAACTGACGGAGCGACCGCCATGTCCCTCACCACCGCCGACAAGGCGACCATCGCGCCGGAGTTGCGGCGCAAACACCTCCGCGAGCGGCTGCGCACGCTCGGTTTCCTCTCCCCCTGGCTGGTCGGCTTCTCGGTCTTCTTCGCCTATCCGCTGCTGGCCACCGTCTATTTCTCGTTCGTGCACTACAACCAGATCAAGCCGCCGGAATTCGTCGGGCTGCGGAACTGGAAGTACGTCTTCACGCAGATGCCGCTGTTCGGCCCGGCGTTGTGGAACACGCTGTGGCTGGTCGTGGTGATGGTGGCGCTGCGGGTGGTCTTCGGGTTGGGTGTCGGCCTGCTCGTCACGAAGATCAAGTCGGGGGTCGGGTTCTTCCGCACGGCCTTCTACCTGCCGTATCTGGCGCCGCCGGTGGCCGCGACCGTCGCGTTCGTCTTCCTGCTGAACCCGGCGACCGGTCCGGTCAACGAGATCCTGGGCGCGGTCGGCATCGACGCGCCGACCTGGTTCAACGACCCCGCGTGGGCCAAACCGTCGCTGGTGCTGCTGTCCCTGTGGGGCATCGGCGACCTGATGGTCATCTTCATGGCGGCGCTGCTGGACGTGCCCAAGGAGCAGTACGAGGCCGCGCAGCTGGACGGGGCCGGGGCGTGGGCCCGGTTCCGGTACGTCACCTGGCCGTCGATCACGCCGATCGTGCTGTTCGCGGTGGTCACCGGGGTCGTGCAGACGATGCAGTACTACACGCAGGCACTGGTGGCCGGAAAGCTGGCATCCGGGGTCTCGATCGGTCCCGGTTCGGTCATCCAGCCGGGCTATCCCGATCACTCCACGATCACGGTGCCGCAGCTCGTGTACTCGCTCGGCTTCCAGAACTTCAACACCGGCGCCGCGTGCGTGCTCTCGCTCGTGCTCTTCGCCATCGCCATGGCCGTCACCACCCTGCTGATGCGCAAGCGCGCGGGCCTGCTCCAGGCGGAGGACTGATCGACATGACCACCACCACCCTGACCGCGCCGGGCTCCGCCCCATCCCGTACGGGGCGCCGCGGCGCACCGGCCACCGCCCGCGCCCGGCGCAAGCGCGTCCTGCACTGGATCGCGGTGCATTCCGTCGCGATCGCCGCCGCGCTGTTCTTCGTCCTGCCGTTCGTGTTCGTTTTTCTCACGTCGGTGATGAACGACGATCAGGCGATGAGCGGCGAGTTGTGGCCGCATGAATGGAACTGGTCGAACTACGCCAAGGTTTTCGAGACGCCGGGCTTCCTGGACTGGTGGCGCAACTCGCTGATGTACGCGCTGCTGGGCACGCTGTTCACCGTCGGGTCGGCCATCCCGGTGGCGTACGCGCTGGCGAAGTTCCGCTTCCGCGGGCGGCGTACGGCGATGCTGCTGGTGATCTCGACGATGATGCTGCCGCCGCAGGTCATCGTGATCCCGATGTACCTGGTGTGGGCGCAGCAGCTGCACCTGTCCGGGTCGCTGTGGCCGCTGATCATCCCGATGGCCTTCGGTGACGCGTACTCGATCTTCCTGCTGCGGCAGTTCCTGCTGACGATCCCGAAGGAGTACATCGAGTCGGCGAAGGTCGACGGCTGCGGCGAGGTCCGCACGCTGCTGAAGATCATCGTGCCGATGGCCAAGCCCGGCATCGCCGCCGTCTCGCTCTTCCAGTTCTTCTACTGCTGGAACGACTACTTCGGCCCGCAGATCTACGCCGCTCAGAATCCGGCCGCCTGGACGTTGTCGTACGGACTCGAATCGTTCAAGAGCGCGCACAACGTGAACTGGAACCTGACCATGGCCGCGACTCTTCTGATCATGGCCCCGGTCATCATCATCTTCTTCTTCGCACAGAAGGCCTTCGTGGAAGGCGTCACCCTCACCGGAGTAAAGGGCTGATTCCCGTGAAGCTCGCAGTGGTCGGCGGAGGCTCGACCTACACCCCCGAACTCATCGACGGCTTCGCACGGCTGCGGGACGACCTGCCGCTGACGGAGCTGGTCCTGATCGACCCGGCCGCGGACCGGCTGGAGCTGATCGGCGGCCTGGCCCGGCGGATCTTCGCCAAGCAGGGCCACCCGGGACGCATCACCTGGACCGACGACCTGGACGCCGGCGTGGACGGCGCGGACGCGGTGCTGCTCCAGCTCCGCGTCGGCGGGCAGGCCGCCCGCAACCAGGACGAGACCTGGCCGCTGGAGTGCGGCTGCGTCGGCCAGGAGACCACCGGCGCGGGCGGCCTGGCCAAGGCGCTGCGCACCGTCCCCGTCGTGCTGGACATCGCCGAGCGCGTCCGGCGGCGCAACCCGGACGCCTGGATCGTGGACTTCACCAACCCGGTCGGCATCGTCACCCGCGCCCTGCTCACGCACGGGCACAAGGCGGTCGGACTGTGCAACGTCGCGATCGGATTCCAGCGCAAGTTCGCCAGACTGCTGGACGTCACGCCGGACCAGGTGGAGCTGGAGCACGTCGGACTGAACCACCTCACCTGGGAGCGGGCGGTCCGCGTCGACGGCGAGGACATGCTGCCCAAGCTGCTCGCCGAGCACGCCGACGCCATCGCCGAGGACCTGCACATGCCGCGCTCCCTGGTGGAGCGGCTGGGCGTCGTCCCCTCGTACTACCTGCGGTACTACTACCAGCACGACGAGGTCGTGCGGGAGCTGAAGAGCAAGCCGTCGCGCGCCGCCGAGGTCGCCGCGATCGAGAAGCAGCTCCTGGACATGTACGGCGACCCGGCGCTGGACGAGAAGCCGGAGCTGCTGGGCAAGCGCGGCGGCGCCTTCTACTCCGAGGCCGCCGTGGCTCTGACCTCCTCCCTGCTGCGCGACACCGGCGACATCCAGGTGGTCAACACGCTGAACAACGGCACGCTGCCGTTCCTGCCGGACGACGCGGTCATCGAGGTCCCGGCGGCGGTCGGCGCGCACGGCCCGCGCCCGGTGCCCGTGCGCCCGCTGGAGCCGCTGTACGCCGGTTTGGTCGCAGGCGTCACCGCATACGAGCACCTGGCGCTGGACGCGGCGCTCAAGGGCGGCCGGGACCGGGTCTTCGAGGCCCTGCTCGCCCACCCCCTCATCGGCCAGATCGCCTACGCGGACCGGCTCACCGACGACCTGATCGCGCACAACCGGGAGCACCTCACGTGGGCCTGACCGGCACCTCGCTCGCCATCGACGCGGGCAACAGCAAGACGGACGTGGCCCTGGTGGGCGCGGACGGAACGGTGCTCGCCACCGCCCGCGGCGGCGGCTTCCAGCCGCCCGTCGTGGGCACCGCGCGGGCCGTGGACGGCGTGGCGCCCCTGATCGCGTCGGTCCTGGCCACGGCCGGGACCGACGGCCCGGTGGACCACGTGTCGGCCTTCCTGGCCAACGCCGACCTGCCGCCGGAAGAGGACGCCCTCACGGCGGAGATCGCCTCCCGGGGGTGGGCCCGGACGGTGACCGTCCGCAACGACACCTTCGCCCTGCTGCGCGCCGGAGTGCCGGACACCGGCGACCCCGTAGGCGTCGCGGTGGTGTGCGGCGCGGGCATCAACTGCGCCGGCCTCGGCCACGGCGGACGCACCGCCCGCTTCCCCTCCATCGGCCGGATATCCGGCGACTGGGGCGGCGGCGGGCACCTCGCCGAAGAGGCCGTGTGGTGGGCGGCGCGCGCGGACGACGGCCGCGGCGAGCCGAGCGCCCTGGCGGAGGCGATCCCGGCGCACTTCGGGGTGTCCGGGATGCCGGAGCTCATCGAGGCGTTCCATCTCGGCCGCCTCTCCTTCGAGGAGCGCCGTCACGAGCTGACCCCCGTCCTGTTCGCCGTCGCGGCGGACGGGGACCCGGTGGCCCGCGCCCTCGTGCGGCGGCAGGCGGAGGAGGTGGCGGTGCTGGCCACGGTCGCGCTCGGCCGGCTGGACCTGCTGTCCGAGCCGGTCCCCGTCGTGCTGGGGGGCGGGGTCCTGGCCGCGCAGCACCCTCTTCTGCACGACCGGGTCCTTCAGCTCCTCGCCGAACGCGCGCCGAAGGCGATCCCGCACGTGGTGACCGCGCCGCCGGTTCTGGGGGCGGCGCTGGACGCCCTGGACCGGGCGGGGGCGGGGGCGGGGGCTTACGAGAGGTTGCGGAGGGCGTTTGGGTGAAGGGGGCTCCTGGCGGGGATGCCGGGGCTCGCGCCTTCGAAGGGCGTGAGCTTTCGGCCCCCGCCGCGCGGGCCGCTCAGGCGGTGGCGGACAGGTCCCAGACCGTCCGGTGGCGCCCTCGCTCGTTCTCCCGCTCACTCCTCCAGCGGCAGCGCCAAGTCCCGTACGTGCCCCGCGAGCAGCGCCACCGCGGCGTCCACCGCCGCCTGCGGGTCCTGGGCGCGGATGGCGTCGGTGAGGCGGGTGTGCGGGTCGGCGGTGGTGGGGGTCGGGAGCGGGCAGGCGGCGCGGCGGAGTTCGGCGCGCAGGGCGGTGCTGAGGGAGCGGTAGATGTCGGCGAGCACCGGGTTGGCGCTCGCCTCGGCGACCAGGACGTGGAAGTCGGCGTCGGCGGCGGTGAACGCGTCGGGGTCGCCGGCGGCGAGCGCCGCCCCGCGCCGGGCGAGCGCGGAGTCGATCGCGGCGAGTTGTTCGTCCGTGCGGTGTTTGGCGGCCTGGCGGGCGGCGACCACGTCCAGGCCCTGGCGGACCTGGGTGACATGGGTGAGTTCGGCGCGTTCCAGGCGGCGGCGGAGCGCGACCGCGCTGTCGTCGACGGAGATCACGAACGTGCCGTCGCCCTGCCGGGTCTCCAGCAGGCCCGCGTGCACCAGGGACCGTACGGCCTCGCGGACCGTGGCCCGGCTCAGTCCCAGCGCCTCGGACAGGGCGCTCTCGGAGGGGATGCGGCTGCCGACAGGCCAGGAGCCGTCGAGGACGTGGCCGCGGATCTCGTCGGTCGCGGACTCCACCAGCGACACCCTGCCCTTGCGGACGGCCCGCACTCGATCACTCCGCTCCGCCTCGCCCGCCCCGCGCGCGGTACCGGCCGGGACCGGCGCCGCTTCCGCGCCTCGACGGGATGCACATGACCTCGGCAACTGTAGTGGGGGCCGTTGATCGGCCGCATGGGGGTGGTGTTGACGGGCGATGTCGACGGGCGGTGCTCAGGCAGGCGTCGGGGCGCGGGGCGTCGTCGGGGCCGTGGGCACGAAGGCGTCATCGGGGCGGCGGACGGGAGGCGTTCGTGCGGGTCTCGCAAACGACCGGCCTCCGCGTGCCCGGCCGCCCGACGCGGCGGACGCCCCACCCCGCCCCACGCAAATGACCACCGGTATCGGCCCGTTGCCCACATGATCCGGTCAGGATCGGTGTGCTTGTCAGTGCCTGCCGCCATACTGCTGTTGACCGTGCACCTGTTCCCGTGGGCGTACGTACGCCGCGCGGGGCGGGTCCGCTGTCGAGGGTCCGCGGATTCAGGGGGAGGTTCCGTGTCCTACGCACCGACCGGCAAGGCCCCGCCTCCGGCCGTCCGCCGCACGGCCTGGGCCGAGGGGGCGGAGCGGCTGCGGGCCGCGGCCACGACCGAGCCCGGTCGGCTGCGGGCGATCGGGGCGGTGCTGGCCGCGCTGGTGGTGGCGTTCGGGGCGGTGACGGCCTGGCAGGTGTCCGAGCGCGCGGCGGCGGCGCGGGACGTGGTGGAGCACAGCCAGCCGCTGAGCGCGGACGCCGCGGACATCTACCGCTCGCTGGCCGACGCCGACACCACCGCGACCAGCGGTTTCCTGGCCGGGGCGAAGGAGACCCGGGCCACCCGCGAGCGCTATGAGGCCGACATCGCGCGGGCGTCCGAGCTGCTGGCGAGCGCCGCCGCCAACAGCACCGGTTCCGGCGCCGCGAGCCGCCGGATAGCCCGCATCAACAGCGAACTCCCCCGCTACACCGGCCTGGTGGAGACGGCCCGCGCCAACAACCGGCAGGGCCTGCCCCTGGGCGGCGCGTACCTGCGGTACGCCAACGAACGGATGCGTGGCCACCTGCTCCCCGCCGCCCGGGAGCTGTACGTCACCGAGACGGACCGGCTGAACGAGGACTACGCCGACGCCAAGTCCTGGCCCTGGGCCGCGCTCGGCACCGGCGTACTCGCCCTGGCCGCCCTGATATGGGCCCAGCGGCGCGACTACCGCCGGACCCACCGCGTCTTCAACCGGGGCCTGCTGGCCGCCACCACCGCCTCCGTCGTGGTCCTGCTGTGGCTGGCGACGGGGCACGCCGTCGCCCGCTCCGGCCTGGCGGATTCCTACGAGCACGGCGCGAAGTCCCTGCGCGTCCTCAACGAGGCGCGCATCGACTCCCTCCAGGCCCGCGGCGACGAGAACCTCACCCTCGTGGCACGCGGCGCGGTGCTCACCGCCGACCAGCAGGACTTCTACGAGGCCGGGTACCGCGCGGGCATGAAGAAGCTGGCGGGCCCGGGGCGGGGGCCGGCCGCGGTGGAGAGCGGGCTGGGCCGGGCGCTCGCGCTGGCGGACGACGAGGCGGGCCGCCGCCCCGTCCGGACGGCCCTGCTGCACGTCCGGGAGTGGCAGTCCCGGCACCGCGCGGCCCGTGCCGCCGACGACGCGGGCGACTACGAACGGGCGCTGGCGATGGTGATCGGCGGCGAGCGGCCCACCGGCGCCTCCTTCGACCGGGTGGACGCCGAGCTGCGCGAGGCGCTCGTCCACGAGCAGCGGGAGTTCCGGCGTGCGGCGGACGACGGGCGCGCCGCGCTGGACGGCCTGTCCATAGGCGCCGCGGTGCTGGCCGTGATCGCCGCCACCGGCGCCGTCCTGGGCATCGGCCGCAGGCTCGCGGAGTACCGGTGAGGCCGATGGAGCCGGGGAAGCGTCCTCAGACGCAGACGGGCGCGGCGGCGGCGAGCCCGTGCCATGGGGGTTCGGGCAGCCCGCGCCAAGGGGGTTCGGGGGAACGACGTGAGGGGGGCATGAGGATGCGGGCGAGCCGGACGGCCGATCTGCGGGCCGCCTTGGGGCCGGTCGCGGCGGGGATGTGCGTCATGGCGGCGACCGCGGCCGTCCTCGTCCCCGTCCTGGTCCGGGAGCCGGGGACGAGGACGGGCGGGCCGGACCCGGCCGGGCGGGCGACGGCCTCCGCGGTGGACGCGGTGGAGCGGGGACGGAGCGGTCCGGCCTCCCCCGCCGCCGCGCCCTGCACCCCGGAGAACGCCGCCGAGAGCCTGCGGCCGTCGCCCGGCGCGGGCCCGGCGGTCAACCGCATCAAGGCCAAGGGCCAACTGGTCGTCGGCGTCGACCAGAACACCTACCGGTGGGGCTACCGCGACCCCGGCACCAACCGGCTGGAGGGGTTCGACATCGACCTGGCGCGGGCGATCGCCCGGGACATCCTCGGGCCGTCCCCGAAGGTCGTCTTCCTCGCCATCCCCACCAACCAGCGCATCCCGGCCCTCCAGAAGCGCAAGGTGGACATGGTCGTGCGCACCACCACGATCAACTGCGCGCGCAAGAAGCTGGTCGCCTTCTCCACCGCCTACTTCCTGGCCGGGCAGCAGGTGCTGGCCCCCAAGAACTCCCGGCTCGCGTTCGACGACTCCTTGAAGGGCAAGAAGGTCTGCACGGCCGCCGGCTCCACCGGGGAGGCGGAGCTGGCCCGGCGGCGGCACGGCGCCACGGTGGTGACGGTGCCCAACCAACTCGACTGCCTGGTACGCCTCCAACTCGGCCAGACCGACGCGGTGGTCACGGACAACGCGCTGGCCGCGGCCCAGGCGGCGCAGGACCCCACCGTCGAACTGAAGGGCTCCCCGTTCACCAAGGAGCCGTACGGCGTGGCGATGAACAGGGGTGACACCGACCTCGTCCGGCGGGTCAACAAGGTGTTGGACGACTACCGAAGGGGCGGGGCGGGCAGTCCGTGGATGACCGCGTACCGTACATGGCTCAAGGATGACTTGCCGGACATATCAGGGCCACCGACCCCCGAATACAGCGATTGATTCCCGCACCAAACCGGCCGATGGCGTAACTATGGAGAGAGCCGGCACCACCGACCCGGCCCGCCCGGACGGCCCGAAGGCCACCCCCGGGAGAGCCGCCGACGCAACCGCCGCACGCCGAACACGGCGCGGCACCCGCACTTTGGAGAGGTGATCGATGGGGGCCCCTGGACCCGTCCCCGGCTCTGCCGGCCGGCCCGACGCCCCGGTGATGAGCCGGGAGGAGGCGGACCGCGCCCTGCTGCGGCTGGGCGCCGAACACGAGGCGATCGAGACCTCCCTGCTGGCCCTGCAGGACCACGCGGGCCGCCGGCTCCTGGAGGGCGCCGAGCTGACCGGCATCACGAAGGACCGCTGGGCCACCACCGAACAGTCGATCGCCCTGCTGTGGGCGCACTTCGACGCCTACACGGAGGCGCTCGCCGCCGCCCGCGAGATCCGCGGACGCCGCCGCTGGCCCTCCCCCGACGAACTCGCCGAACTGACCGAACTGCTGCTCGGCAGCGGCGTGACGGTCTCCGGCGCGATGGCGAGCGACGCCGCCCACCGGACGGGCGGCCCGGTCCGGCTCAGCGAGCAGCTCAGCCTGGAGGAACTCGTCCAGCGGATGAACGACCTGTACGCGCGGGCGCTGGACGTCATCGTCGCCGCCGACACCGTGTGGTCCGCGCTGCCCGCCCGGATAGACCTGCTCGCCGCCGAACTGCGCCGCACCCGCTCGCTGGCCCACTCCGTGGGCGTACGCCCCGGCGAGCACCCGGCGGGCGACGACCTCGAACGGATCACCTACGAGCTCACCCAGTTGCGCGAGCACGTCGTCTCCGACCCGCTCGCCTTCTGGACCCCGGCCGCCGCCGGCAGCTCCGCGCCGGGCGGCGGCCGTCCGGACACCACCCGCTACGACCGCGCGGCCCTCGCCCTGGAGGACATCCGGCGCGAGGTGGAGGCGGTGCTGGACGTGCGGCAGGACGCCGAGCGGCGGCTGATGCAGCTCCGCGACGTGCTCTCCCGGGCGGACCGCACCCTCACCGAGGCGCGCCAGGCCCGCGGCGAGGTCCTGGCCAAGATCGCCGCGTCCGAGGTGCCCGCCGTCTCCGGCCCCTCGACGGCGCTGCACGAACAGCTCGCCACCGCCGCCGAATACCGCCGCCGCGCCCAGTGGCACCGCCTCTCCCCGCTGCTGGACAGTCTCGAACGGCGCGCCGAGGACGAGCTCGACCGGGCCCGCGCCTCCCTGACGGCGGTGACCGCGCCGCTGGCCGTACGCGCCGAACTGCGCGGCCGGCTCGACGCGTACCGCGCCAAGGTCACCCGGCACGGCATGGCCGAGGACCCGCTGCTCATCGAGCGGTACGACGCCGCCCGCCGGATGCTGTGGAGCGCGCCCTGCGACCTCCGGGCCGCCGAGCACGCGGTGCTGCGCTACCAGCAGGCGGCGGCGGAGGCACTCGTACCGGAGCAGTACGACGGGAGGGGCGGGGGCGCGTCCGATCCGTATGGCGGCGGGGCTGTCGGGGGGACTGCGCGTGGGGGCGCGGGCGGGCTTTCGTACGGGTACGGCGAGCGGGGCGCGTCCGGGCGGTACGACGGCCGGGGCGAGGACGCACCCGGGCGATACGACGGCAGGGGCGGAGACGCACCCGGGCGGTTCGACGGCCGGGACGTCCCGGGGCAGTACGACGGCAGGGGGAACGGGGACCATGGGCCGTAAGGGGACATCGTGACGGGCGGGCGGGCCGGCGCCGCGTGCGCGCGGCCGGGCTGCGGCGGACGGTACGAGGACGTGGGCGGCGGGGAGCTGTACTGCGATGCCTGCGGGCTGGCGCCGCCTGTTCGGGCGGAAGGCGCGGTGGGGGGTGGTGTCGGGGCCTGTGGTTCGGTCGGGGCCTGTGGTTCGATCGGGTCCGGGGGTGGCGCTGGGGCCGGGAGTGGCGTTGGGGCCAGTGGTTCCGCCGGGGTCAGCAGTTCCGCTGGGGCCGGTGGTTCGGTCGGGTCCGGTGGTGTCGTGGGGGTCAACGGTTCGGTCGGGTCCCACGAGCCCTCCGGGGCCGGTGGTTCCTCGCATCCCTCCGGGGCTCCCGGCTCCGCTGGTTCCGGGGCCCGGTCGGCCTCGTCCGGACGGGCCGCTTCCGGCTCACGGTCCCGTGCTCCCGCCGCCTCCGGGCGCTCGGCGTCGTCCAAAGAGTCCGCGGCGTCGCGGCGCTCGGCGTCGTCCAAGGGCTCCGCGTCCTCTCGGCGCTCGGCCTCCGGGCGGCTCTCCCGGTCGGTGTCCGGCACGTCCCCCCGGGCCACGCCCGTCTCGGTGCGCAGCTCCGGCCAGTCCGCGGGGTCCGGTACGGGCCGCGGGCGGCTGGGGGCGGGCCTGGTGCCGGTGCCGGAAGTGCCCCGGCCCGACCCAAGGACGGCGGTGCTGGAGAACCCCGAGGTGCCCGAGCGGCGGCGGTTCTGCAGCCGGGCCGACTGCGGGGCCCCGGTGGGCCGCTCGCGCGGGGACCGGCCCGGCCGCACGGAGGGGTTCTGCACCAAGTGCGGCCACCCGTACAGCTTCGTCCCCAAACTGCGGCCCGGCGACGTCGTGCACGGGCAGTACGAGGTCGTGGGCTGCCTGGCGCACGGTGGCCTGGGCTGGATCTACCTCGCGATCGACCGCGCCGTCGCCGACCGCTGGGTGGTGCTCAAGGGCCTGCTGGACACCGGGGACGAGGAAGCGCTGGCGGCGGCGGTGTCCGAGCGCCGTTTCCTCGCCGAGATCGAGCACGCCAACATCGTCGGCATCTACAACTTCGTCGAGCACCCCAATCCCGCGAGGGGCACCCTCGATGGCTACATCGTCATGGAGTACGTCGGCGGCAAGTCGCTCAAGGAGATCGCCAACGAGCGGCGCACCCCGGACGGCCGACGCGACCCGCTCCCGGTGGACCAGGCGTGCGCGTACGGCATCGAGGCGCTGGAGGCGCTGCACCACCTGCACAGCCGCAACCTCCTGTACTGCGACTTCAAGGTCGACAACGCCATCCAGCAGCAGGACCGGCTCAAGCTGATCGACATGGGCGCGGTCCGCCGGATGGACGACGAGGAGAGCGCGATCTACGGCACGGTCGGCTACCAGGCGCCCGAGGTCGCCGAGGTCGGCCCCTCCGTCGCCTCGGACCTCTACACGGTCGCGCGCACCCTGGCCGTCCTCACCTTCGACTTCCAGGGCTACACGACCACCTACGCGGACTCGCTCCCGGACCCGGACACCGTCGAGGTCTTCCGTACGTACGAGTCCTTCCACCGGCTCCTCGTCCGCGCCACCGACCCCGACCCGGCCCGCCGGTTCGCCTCCGCCGAGGAGATGGCGGAGCAGCTGACGGGGGTGCTGCGGGAGGTGGTGGCACTGCGGACGGGCGAGCCGCGCCCGGCGCTGTCCAAACTGTTCGGGCCGGAACTGCGGGTGGTGGACACCGAGGTGGTGGCCCGTTGGGAGGGGGACACGTCGCTGCTGGGGGCGCGGGCGGTCGCGCCGCGGCGACGTCGGGCTGGAGGCGGACCGGTTCCGGCAGCGGGCGGCGCGGGGTCGGCGGGCGGCTCCGGAACGGCGGCGGGCGGGTCGGCCGGGTCGGTCGGCGTGGGATCGGCGGGCGGCTCCGGAACGGCGGCGGGCGGGTCGGCCGGGTCGGTCGGCGCGGGGTCGGCGGGCGGCTCGGGAACGGCTGCCGCGGTGGTCGGCCCGGCGGCGGGTATCGGGGCGCCGGGAGGCGTCGGCGCCACCCAAGGCGCGATGGGCCCCGGCGCCCCGGGTGGGGTCGCGATGCCCTCCGGGGCCGGGACGGCGCAGGTCACCGGGCCCGATCCGGCCGCCCTCCCCGTCCAGGCGGCGTACGAGGTGACCCCCGCGACCGGCGGCACGGGGATGCCCGGCCCGCGACCGCCCGCCCCCGGTTCGCCCGCGCTCCGTCCCCTGGACACCGGCCTGACGGTGCTCGCCCTGCCCGTCCCCCGGGTGGACCCGGCCGATCCGGACGCCGGCTTCCTCGCCGCCCTGTCGGCCTCCGCCCCGGCGGAACTGCTCACGGCCCTGAAGGCGGCACCCGCCCACTCCCTGGAGACGCGGCTGCGCGGCCTGCGGGCCCGGCTGGAGATGGGCGACACGGCGACGGCCCAGGAGGAGCTGTCGGCCATCGAAGCCGCTCACCCGGAGGACTGGCGGGTGATCTGGTACCGCGGCCTGGTGGCCCTGACGCGCGGGGACCGGGCGACGGCGGCGCTGGCCTTCGACGCGGTCCACGACGCCTTCCCCGGGGAACCCGCGCCCAAGCTGGCGCTGGGCGTCTGCGCGGAGGCGCTGGGCGAGTTGGACGACGCGGCCGACTACTACCGCCTCGTGTGGACGACGGACCACAGCTACGTCAGCGCCGCCTTCGGACTCGCGCGGGTCCGGCTGGCGGCCGGTGACCGCGCGGGCGCCGTCGCCGCCCTGGAGTCCGTACCGGAATCCTCCATCCACTACACGGCGGCCCGGATCGCGGCGGTCCGCGCCCGGCTGCGCCGCCGCCCCGCCCGGGACGCGCTGCTGGACGACCTGCGGGCCGCCGCCGAACAGGTGGAACGGCTCGCCGAATCCGGCCTGGACGCGCAGCGACGCGAGAGGCTGGCGACCGAAGTACTGGGAACCGCGCTGGACTGGGTACTCTCCGGGAGCCAAGGCGCCCGGGAGCAGGGCGGAACGCGGTCGCCCGGCGGCCGGGGAAGCCCCGCCCGGCCGCTGCTGCTCGGCAGCGAGCTGGACGAACGCGGCCTGCGTTTCGGCCTGGAGCGGTCGTTCCGGCTGCTCGCGCGGCTGGCGCCGGGCGGTGAGGAAAGGATCGAGCTGGTGGAACGGGCCAACCGCTTCCGCCCCAGGACGTGGGTGTGACATGGGTGTGCGTGTGACCGGGGGCTCCCGGTGCCCGAGCTGCGACGAGCCGCTCGAAGCGGAGGACAACTTCTGCGGACTGTGCGGCGCCGCCCGGCCGGGTCCGGCGACGCCCGCGGCCGGGGAGCGTCCCACCGTCGCCCTCCGCCGCGGCCCCCGCCGCCGCGCCTTCGGCCCGTCACAGGGGGCGTCGGGGGCGTCGGGGGCTTCGGGGCCGTCAGGGGCTTCGGGGCATTCAGGCCATTCGGGGCCGTCGCATCCTTCGTCCCCGGCCTCCGCCCGTTCCGCTCCTTCCGCCCCTTCTGTCCCTGCGTCCGTCGCCCCACCTGTGTCCGTCGCCCCACCGGCGCACGCCGCCTCGCCCGCGCATGACGCTCCGCCCGCGCACGTCACCTCGTCCGCGCACGTCGCCTCGTCCTCGTATGCGGCGGCGCCTGCGTACCCGACGGAGCCCGAGTACGGGGACGCACCCGAGTACGCGGAAGCGCCCGAGTACTTGCTGGCTCCTCCCCACGCCCCGGCCACTCCCCCGGCCCCTGCGGCTTCTCCGTCCCCGGCGACTTCTCCGGCCCCTGCGGCATCTCCGTCCCCGGCGGCTCCTTCGTCCCCGACCGCCGTACCGACGGCGGGTGGCGTACCGGCAACGGCCGCCGCTCACCCCCCGGAATCCCCCGCTGCGGCACACGTCCCGCAACCACAGGCACCCCTGCATCCGCCGCACCCGCCACTGCCCGAGCACCCGCCGGGCACCGGCCACCCCACTCCGCCCGCCCCGCCCGGATACGCGCCGCCCCCGCCCCCTCCCGGATACGGCACCCCGTCCTCAGCCACGCCCGCCGAACCCCGCCACACGCGCACGGACCGGCCGCCCACCGGTACGCCGTACGCGCACGCCCCTCACACGGAAGCGCCACAGAACGCACCGCTCATGGACCCCGCGCACACGAACGCCCCGTACCCGACCGCCTCCCACGACCCCGGCGCCCCTCACGCCACCCCGCCGGGCACCTCATACCCCTCCGATCCGCGGCAGGGCGATCCCCTGGCAGCCGACCCCCGAGCGACCGCCCCCCGTGCGAACGAGCCCGGCACGACCGACCCGCGGGCCGCCGATCCGCGCATCGCCGGGTACGAGGGCATCACCGACACCGCACGCCCCACGGACGCCCACCACTCGGACGACCGTCCGGACGAAGCGCCCACCACGCCCTCAGGCCCGCACGTCCAAAGCCCTCCCGCACAGGACCCGTACGGACAGGAAACGCCCGCACAGGACCCGTACACGCAAGCCCCGCACTCCACCCCTCACCCGGCCCCCGCAAGCGACCCCCCGCCCCCGCCCACCCTCGACGACACCCCCACCGCCCAGCACACCGTCCCCGGCCCCACCGTCTGCGCCGCCTGCAGCACCGGCGTCATCGCCGAGGACGGCTACTGCGAGAACTGCGGCCACGCCCAGCCCCGCGTCCGCGACCACTTCGAACGCGAGCTGCCGGGCGTCGCGGCGGCCAGCGACCGGGGCCACCGGCACCACCGCAACGAGGACTTCTTCGCGGTCGCCGGCACGGCGCTGCCGGACGGCGCGCCGGCCGTGATCGCCGTGGTCTGCGACGGCGTCTCGTCCGCGGTCCGCCCGGACGACGCCTCGGCCGCCGCCTCCGAGGCCGCGAGCCGCTCGCTGCTCGCCGCGCTGCCTCAGGGCACGCACCCTCAGCAGGCCCTGCACGAGGCGATCGTCACCGCCGCCAAAGCGGTATCGGCCCTCGCCCACGAACCCCACCAGCCCCGGCAACACGATCCGCACCGGCACCAGAACGCTCCGGCCTGCACGTTCGTCGGCACGGTCGTCGGTGGCGGCCTGCTGACCGTCGGCTGGGTGGGCGACAGCCGCGCGTACTGGATCCCCGACGACCGCGGCGCGCCCGCCGCCCGCCTCACCGAGGACGACTCCTGGGCCGCCCAGATGGTGGCCAACCGCCTGATGTCGGAGGCGGAGGCGTACGCGGACGACCGCGCGCACGCCATCACGGGGTGGCTCGGCGCGGACGCGTACGAACTCGATCCGCACACCGCTTCCTTCGAACCGGACGGACCGGGTGTAGTGGTGGTGTGCACGGACGGGCTGTGGAACTACGCCGAGTCCGCGGCGCAGATGGCCGCCGCGGTGCCCGCCGACGCCCGGATCCGTCCGCTGCACGGCGCACGGACGTTGGTCCGCCACGCGCTGGACGGCGGGGGCCACGACAACGTGACCGTCGCGGTGGTGCCGTTCCCGGCGCGGTGACGGAACGTCCGGACGGCGGCCGTTCCCATACGGGGACGGCCGTGGATGGGTGGCGGCGGGGCGGACGCGGGGCTGCGGAGGCCCGTCGGACGCGGCTCCGTCCCGGCCCCCGGCCACACGGCCGTTCCCGTGCGGGGACGGCCGTCACCATGGCGCCCACCGGCACCGCCACCGGCACGATGGCCGGGGCACGGCCGAGATCCGAGCATGTTCGCGGGAGTTCCGCCCGTTCACGTTCATTTGTCGCTTTACCACCATGAAGCCTCAAGGAGCGGACCACATGGCCAACTTCGCCAAATCCCACGTGCCGCGGTTCTCGGCCGAGGTCTACCAGAACGAGTACCTCCCCGAGGGCGGCCGTGAGGTCAACGCCATCGTGACGGTCACCGCCACCGGGGGCGGGACGACCGGCGGGGTGCCGCTCTTCGCCGCCGGTACGGACGCGGCGACGACCGGTGGGATGCGGGACCCGGCCATCCCGGGGAACGCCGCCGTCATCGTCATGATCGACTGCTCCGGCTCCATGGACCAGCCGCCCACCAAGATGCGCAACGCGCGGGAGGCGACCGCCGCCGCGATCGACACCGTGCGGGACGGGGTGGCCTTCGCGGTGGTGGCCGGCACCCACCAGGCGGCCGAGGTCTATCCCGGAGGCGGCCGGCTGGCCGTCGCCGATCCGACCACCCGCTCGCAGGCCAAGGCCGCGCTGCGCAAGCTGACGGCGGGCGGCGGCACCGCCATCGGTACGTGGCTGCGGCTGGCCGACCGGCTGCTGTCCTCCGCCGACGTCGCCATCCGGCACGGCATCCTGCTCACCGACGGCCGCAACGAGCACGAGTCGGCGAAGGACCTGCGGGCCACGCTGGACGCCTGTGCCGGACGGTTCACCTGTGACGCCCGCGGTGTCGGCACGGACTGGGAGGTCAAGGAGGTCACCGGCATCGCGTCCGCCCTGCTGGGCAGCGCCGACATCGTCGCCGACCCCGACCACCTCGCCGAGGACTTCACGCGGATGATGGAGGCCGCGATGGGCAAGGAGGTGGCGGACGTCAGTCTGCGGCTGTGGACCCCTCAGAACGCGGAGGTCGTCTTCGTCAAGCAGGTCGCGCCCACGGTCGAGGACCTGACCGGCCGTCGCAGCCCGTCCGGACCGCGTTCCGGCGACTACCCGACCGGCTCCTGGGGGGACGAGTCCCGCGACTACCACATATGCGTCCGCGTGCCGGACGCGGGCGTGGGCCAGGAGATGCTGGCCGCCCGGGTCTCCCTGGTGCTCCCCGGCCCCGGCGGCGGTCCGGCGCAGACGCTCTCCCAGGGACTCGTACGGGCCGTGTGGACGGACGACATGGCGGTGTCCACGTCCATCAATCCGCAGGTCGCGCACTACACGGGGCAGGCCGAACTGGCACAGGCCATCCAGCAGGGACTGGACGCCCGCAAGTCGGGCGACCTCGACGGAGCCACGGCCAAGCTGGGACGTGCCGTGCAGTTGGCGAGCGCCTCGGGGAACGAGGACACTGCGAAACTGCTTTCGAAGGTGGTGGACGTCGTCGACGCGGCGACAGGTACTGTGCGACTGAAAGCGAAGGTCGCGGAAGCGGACGAGATGACACTCGAAACCCGGTCGACCAAGACCGTTCGCGTCAAGAAATAGCCACGCGGTACCCGCAGCGATGCGGGTACCGACAGCCACGCAATACCGACAGCGCAGTAACGATCATGCGGTACCGCGCGCAGTAACAAAAAGCAGTACCAAAGCAGTACAAGAGCAGTGCCAGAGCAGTAGCAAAGCAGTACCGAAGCAATCCTGAAGCAGTCCCGAGCAGTCCCGAGCAGTCCTGAAGCAGTCCCGAAGCAGCAAGACAATCAGCAACGCCGAACGTACTACCGATGCCCAACGGTACGGAGGGGGAAGAACCGACATGCCGACCTGCCCGAACGGCCACCAGTCGGTGGCCGAAGACTGGTGCGAGGTGTGCGGCCACCGTATGGCGGGCGCTGTTCCCCCGCCGCCCTCCCTCCCCCCGGGGTTCCTCAACACGCCGTCCAGCCAGCCCGCCGGGGGCCCGCCCCAAGGGCAGCCCGGTCCGCCGCCGCCTCCTCAGGGGGCTGCGCCGGGGACGCAGGGCGGGCCGGGCGGTGGGTACGGCTTCCCGCCGCCGCATCCGGGTCCGGGTGGGCCAGGTGGTCCCGGCGGTCCGGGTGGCTTCGGCGGGCCTGGGGGTCCGGGGCCGGGCATTCAGGGCGGACCGGGCGGACCGGGCCCGGGCGCTCAGGGTGGACCCGGTGCGCCCGGTGGCCCGGAGGGCTCCGCGCCCGAACTCTGCCCCCAGTGCCGCACCCCGCGTGAGGGCGTGGCCCCCTTCTGCGAAGAGTGCCGTTACAACTTCCTGACGCGTTCCGCGACCTCGTACGCCCCGCCGCCGCCCGCTCCGCAGGGCGCGCAGGGCGGCGGTTACGGCTTCCCGCCGCCGCAGCCCACGCAGGTGCAGCCGCCCGTGCCCCCGCAGCAGGGCCTGCCGCCCCAGCAGTACGAGTACCAGGCGTCCCGCCCCTCACAGGTGAACCGCCCGGCCGAGCCGCTCTCCCCCGAACCGTCACAGCCCGGCCCGCCGCCCAGCCTCACCGGCCCGGGCCCGGCCGGACAGCCGACGCCCCCTCAGGCGCCCCGGCGCACGGAGGGCGACGACTGGCCGTTGCCCCCGCCGAGCTCCGGCCCCGCGTCCCCTCAGGGCGCGCCGTCCATGGCTCCGCCGCCCGCTCCGCCGATGGGGCAGGGCGGGCCTGGGGGGCACGGTGGGCCTGGAGGTCAGGGCGGGCCGCCGATGGGTCAGGGAAGCCCCGGCGGTCAGGGCGGGCCTATGGGACCTGGTGGCCCGGGAGGGCCTGGCGCTCCCGGTGGTCCGAACGGTCCTGGTGGTCCGGGTGCGCCTGGTGGTCCGAACGGTCCCGGTGGTCCGGGTGGTCCGGGTGGTCCGGGCGGGCCCGGTGCTCCCGGTGGGCCCGGTGCTCCCGGTGGGCCCGGTGCTCCGGGTGGGCATGGTGGTCCCGGTGGTGGGTACGGCTTCCCGCCGCCGCAGCCTGGTCCGTACGAGCCCCAGCAGACCCCGCCGCCGCACCAGCCGCAGCAGCACACCCCGCCGCACCAGCAGCAGGGCATGCCGCAGCAAGCGCCTCCGTTCGAGCACCAGCGCCCCGCGCCGCCGCAGCAGCCGTTCCCTTACGAGCAGCAGCAGCCGCAGCAGCAAGGGTGGAACGGCGCTCCCGGTCCTGCCGGTGGTCCCGGCACGGGCCCCGGCGGTGCCCACGGTGCCGGTCAGGCCGGTCCCGGCGGCCAGGCTCCCGCGGGTGCCATGGCTCCGCCCGGCCCGGCTCCCGTCGTCGGGAACGGCTGGGTGGTGGCGATCACGGCCGACCGCGAGTACTTCACGGCGATGATGGGCCGCAGCGGCCCGGAAGCCGCCGGGCTGAACCTGCCCGCGTACTTCCCCGAGCAGCAACACCCGCTCGCCGGTCCCCAGATCTCCATCGGACGCCGCCGGCACAGCACCGGTGAGTCCCCGGACATCGACCTGGGCCGCCCGCCGGAGGACCCGGGCGTCTCGCACCAGCACGCCCTGCTGGTGCAGCAGCCCGACGGAAGCTGGGCCGTGGTCGACCAGAACTCGACCAACGGCACCACGGTCAACCTCGCCGAGGACCCGATCCAGCCGTACGTCCCGGTCCCCCTCCACGAGGGCGACCGCGTCCACGTCGGCGCCTGGACGACGTTGACGGTGCGCAGGGGCTGAGGGGCTGCTCAGGGGACTGAGGGGCTGAAGCACTCCGGACACGGACGAGCCCGGAAGCGGAGGGCGGGAGACGGACGAGCCCCGAAGCCGGAGGGGGTGGAAGGGCTGAGGAGCGGGAGGATCGGAGGATCAAAGGGCCGGCCGGAGGATCAGAGAGCCGGTCAGAGGGGCAGAGGACTCAGAGGGCCGAAGGCTCGTCACCCTCCCCCGCTCCCTCACCCCAACGCCCACCGCTCCGGCCCACCCGGGTCGTCCAGCCACACCCACTGGCGGTCGCCCTCCACCGTCAGGCCGAAGCGGTTCCGGGCCGGGCGGTTCTCGCGCCGCCACAGCTCGTACACCTGCGTAGGTGAACGGGCACCTGCGGCCAGGGCAAGCAGGAAACGGAACCCCCCGTCCCGCAGCGCCGCCCGCGGCAGCCCGTACACCGGAGCACCACCCCGGAACCGGCCGCTCCCGCCACCTGAACCGACGCCGCTCCCGCCACCGGAACCGACGTCGGCCCCTCCATCAGAGGCGGATCGCAAGCCGGAACCAAAGTCGGAACCGAAGCCGGGACCGCCACCGCCACCACCCCCGGCGTCCGGCCGCCGCGCCCGCCCGGCGCCACCGGCCGCGCCTGTCCCTGCACGAACGCCCCCGTCCCGCCCGTCCGCGCCCTCCCCTCTCAACGGGACGAAGAACACCGGCGTGGGCAGGAACCGTCCCTCCGCACGCGGCGTGCCACCCCGCCGCTCCGCCACCCGGAGCGCGATCAGACCGGTCGCCAGCGGAGCGAGGATCAGTCCTCCGGGCACACACTGTTCGACCCACGCGGGCGGTACGGAGGGCAGCGCGCAGGTGGCGACGACCCGGTCGAAGGGTGCCCGGGACGGGCAGCCGAGGGCGCCGTCGCCGGTCACCACGACGGGCCGGTGACCCGTCGCGGCCAGCCGTTCCCGCGCGGCCTTGGTGATGTCCTCGTCCACGTCGATGGTGGTCACCCGCTCGTCCCCCAGCCGGTGGGCCAGCAGCGCCGCGTTGTACCCGGTACCGGTCCCGACCTCCAGCACCTCGCAGCCGTACGCGTCCGCCCCCGCCCCGCCCCGGTCGGTGACGTCCTCCACCCGCAGCGCCTCCAGCATCATCGCCATCAGCGAGGGCTGGCTGCTGGAGGACACCAGCGCGCCGTCCCGCAGCCACGTGCCCAGCGCGTCGTCGGCGTACGCGCCCGCCAGCCAGCGCGCCCGGCGCCGGGGATCGGGGTCCGTGGCGGACAGCCGCTCGTACGTGCCGCCGAGGACGTTCAGGAAGTAGTGCGGCACAAAGAGGTGGCGCGGCACCTCCTCGAACGCCGCCCGCCACCGCGGATCCGTCAGCCGCCCGGCCTCCCTGATCGACCGCACCAGCCCGGCCCGCGCGACGGCCGCCTCCCGCGCCACGGGATCCCCGCTGCTACGGGTGCACTCCAGCCGCCGCTGAGCCCCCTCGGCCTCCCACCGACCACCCGCACCACACGCGTCGCGTACCTCACACACACCGTCCCGGGCATCGTTCCGCCCGCCGCCCGCCGTGCCGTCCGCCATGCCGTTCGTCATGTCGCACCGTCCCGCGTCCCCACGCGCGTCCGTCCGCCGAACCCGGGGGCCGGGCCGCCCACCGCCCTGGCGCACCTACGAGGAGCCCCGTACCAGCCCGGCCGCGGCCCGACGTCCGTCCGGCCCTTCCCCCACTGTCCACTGTCCTACGTCACCGCCACCGTCCACCGTCCTACGTCCGAAGTCCTCCGCCGAGCCGTCTGCCACCATGGATGGGTGAACGAGATTCCGCGCGGCACGCTTCAGGAGCAGACCTTTTACGAGCAGGTCGGTGGCGAGGAGACCTTCCGACGGCTGGTCCGCCGTTTCTACGAGGGAGTGGCCGAGGACCCACTGCTGCGGCCGATGTACCCGGAGGAGGACCTGGGCCCTGCCGAGGAGCGACTCGCGCTCTTCCTCATGCAGTACTGGGGCGGCCCCCGGACGTACAGCGACCGGCGCGGCCACCCGCGCCTGCGGATGCGGCACGTGCCCTTCACCGTGAACCGCGCCGCGCACGACGCCTGGCTCAAGCACATGCGGGACGCCGTGGACTCCCTCGGCCTGCCCGCCGAGCACGAGACGCAGCTGTGGAACTACCTCACGTACGCCGCCGCGTCGATGATCAACACTCCGGACTGAGGAGCCAGCAGACGGACACGGGGGCGAGGATCGGACGACGTGGGACGGACGCCGTGGAGCGGACGAGTTCGGCGCCCCCGCCCCGGAAACCGGGCCCGCCCCGCCCCCAGACACGGCAACTGCCCCTGAACAGCACGGGAAGCCGGGCCGGAACATGATTCCGGCCCGGCTTTCCGTTGTCGTTATGGGATCCCCGCCACAAGTCGTACAGCGTCAGTGACACCGTCGGACACGGGCCAGGGCCACAAGAAAACACCCTGTGACCGTACGAACCAGCCGGCCCGACGCGGCTCAAGCAGGGCTGACCGACAGCCCCGAGATCCCGCTCACCCGCACCGCCACCGACCCGTACGGCGTGCGCAGGCGCAGCCAGCTCCCCGCGGCGAGGAGCGTGAACGGGGAGGGGACGAGGGCGGTGGCCGCTCCCGCGTCGCTCTCGCCGGTGCGGGCCGCGGGGACGGCGCGCGGGGCGCGCAGGAAGCCCAGGGCCTGGGCGGCGTGCAGGGCCCGCAGCGGGAGGTGGGTGTCGCCCAGCGTCCGGGACCAGATCTCGCGCCCGATGCGGTCGCGTTCGGCGCGGGTGCGCCGCTCGGGCGGCAGCCCCTCGTCACGGGCGCGGAACTCGCCGACCGCCGCGGCCAACGTGCGGCCCAGCGCCTCCGGCGCGGGCAACCCGGGCACCTGGCGCCAGCCGCCGCGCGGCGGCAGCACCCCCGCCCACGGCGGCCCGGTGACGGCCCCGGGGACGACGAGCGTGCCCGTCTCCTCCGCGATGCCGTCCAGCAGCTCCCCGGCGGACACGGTCACATCGAAACCGGGCCCGGGGGTGTCCGCCCCGGGGGTGTCCGTCCCAGGGACGGCGCCGGATCCGGAAGTGTCATCAGGCCCGGGATCTCCGACAGACCCGGGAGCGGTGCCAGTCCCGGGAGCGGTGCCAGTCCCGGACGCAGCACCAGCCCCGGCAGCGGTGCCGGTCTCCTCGGGCGCCAGCCGCGCCGTCCGGATCGCCAGCACTTCGAACGACGGGGGGCGGCCGAAGACCGCGAGCACCCCGTCACCGACCTGGAGCCGCACCGCGGCGGCCCGGTCGTAGTGGATCAGCCGGGCCAGGAAGGCGGCGAGGTCCGCCGCCTCCCCGGCATCGGCCAGGCGCAGCACCGTCATGCGGCGACGGTCCTCTCGCCCGCCCCGGCTCCGTCGCCCCCGTCGGCGCTGTCGTCCATGTAGACCTCCAAGAAGGACCGTTCCTCCGCGGTGACACGGCGCGGACGGCCCTTGTCGAGGTCGTAGGGAACGACGACGGTCGAAGCCCGGGCGTAGACAACGTCTACGTCCTTGATCTCATAGGCGATCGTCAGCGACGCGGCACCTATCTTCGTCACCCACAGCTCGATGGTCACCGGCTCGTGCCGGTGGACCAGCGGTCGCACGTAGTCGATCTCGTGGCGGGCCACCACGGACCCGCCCGAGAACGCCGTGCCCCCGTCGCCCGGCGCCAGCCGCCACATGAAGTCGATCCGCGCCTCTTCGAGGTAGCGGACGAACACCGTGTTGTTGACATGGCCGAACGCGTCCATGTCCGACCAGCGCAACGGGCAGGAGTACAGGTGTCGCACGCCGGTCAGCCCCGGGTGAGCTTCTTGTACGTGGCGCGGTGCGGACGCGCCGCGTCCGGGCCGAGCCGCTCGACCTTGTTCTTCTCGTACGACTCGAAGTTGCCCTCGAACCAGAACCACTTGGAGTCGCCCTCGTACGCCAGGATGTGCGTGGCGACGCGGTCCAGGAACCAGCGGTCGTGGGAGACGACCACGGCGCAGCCCGGGAACTCCAGCAGCGCGTTCTCCAGCGAGGACAGCGTCTCGACGTCGAGGTCGTTGGTCGGCTCGTCCAGGAGCAGCAGGTTGCCGCCCTGCTTGAGGGTCAGCGCCAGGTTGAGGCGGTTGCGCTCACCACCGGAGAGCACACCGGCCGGCTTCTGCTGGTCCGGGCCCTTGAAGCCGAACGCGGACACGTAGGCGCGCGAGGGCATCTCGACCTGGCCGACGTTGATGTAGTCCAGCTCGTCCGAGACGACGGCCCACAGCGTCTTCTTGGGGTCGATGTTGGCGCGGCCCTGGTCCACGTACGAGATCTTGACGGTCTCGCCGACCTTGATGTCACCGGAGTCCGGCGTCTCCAGGCCCTGGATCATCTTGAACAGCGTCGTCTTGCCGGCGCCGTTCGGGCCGATGACGCCGACGATGCCGTTACGCGGCAGCGTGAAGGACAGGTCGTCGATGAGGACCTTGTCACCGAACGCCTTGGAGAGGTGCTCGACCTCGACCACGACGTTGCCCAGGCGCGGCCCCGGCGGAATCTGGATCTCCTCGAAGTCCAGCTTCCGGGTCTTCTCGGCCTCCGCGGCCATCTCCTCGTAGCGGGTCAGACGCGCCTTGGACTTCGCCTGGCGGCCCTTGGCGTTGGAGCGGACCCACTCCAGCTCTTCCTTCAGCCGCTTGGCGCGCTTGGCGTCCTTCTGGCCCTCGACCTTCAGGCGCGTGGCCTTCTTGTCCAGGTAGGTGGAGTAGTTGCCCTCGTACGGGTGCGCACGGCCGCGGTCGAGCTCAAGGATCCACTCGGCGACGTTGTCCAGGAAGTACCGGTCGTGGGTGACGGCGACGACGGTGCCGGCGTACTTGGCGAGGTGCTGCTCCAGCCACTGCACGGACTCGGCGTCCAGGTGGTTGGTGGGCTCGTCGAGGAGCAGCAGGTCGGGGGCCTCCAGCAGCAGCTTGCACAGGGCCACGCGGCGGCGCTCACCACCGGAGAGGTTGGTGACCGGCCAGTCGCCGGGCGGGCAGCCCAGCGCGTCCATGGCCTGCTCCAGCTGGGTGTCCAGGTCCCACGCGTTGGCGTGGTCCAGGTCCTCCTGGAGCTTGCCCATCTCCTCCATCAGCGCGTCGGAGTAGTCGGTCGCCATCAGCTCGGCGACCTCGTTGAAGCGCTTGAGCTTGTCCATGAGCTCGCGGGCACCGTCCTGGACGTTCTCCAGGACCGTCTTGCTCTCGTCCAGCGGCGGCTCCTGGAGGAGCATCCCGACGGAGTAGCCCGGGGACAGGAACGCGTCGCCGTTCGACGGCTGCTCAAGACCGGCCATGATCTTCAGCACCGTGGACTTGCCGGCGCCGTTGGGGCCCACGACACCGATCTTCGCGCCAGGCAGGAAGTTCAGCGTCACGTCGTCAAGGATGACCTTGTCGCCGTGCGCCTTGCGCGCCTTGCGCATCGTGTAGATGTACTCAGCCAAGAGAAACCGTCCGGCAGTCTGGATCTGTCATGGTCAACATGCGGCTCCGCCGCGTGGGCCGATGTGCGGCTCCGCCGCGCGAGGCAGATACACCCCATCTTGCCGTACCGCCACCCCACGAAGGAAACGGGTGGTGCCGGGGGCACGGGCGCGACGACGGCCGCAGGGCCCGGCGGGACACCGGATCGGGGGCTTGGCGGCGGGCCTGAGCGGGGGGTCCGACCGGTCGCCGGTTCGTGATCGGGAGTGGGCGGTGGGGGGCCGTGGAACCGACCGCGGGGGATGACCGCGAGGACCGGTCGCGGGGCTGGCCACGGGGACTGGGCACGGGGAGTGACGGGACGGTTCGTGGCCGCTCGATCACTCAGCCGTTTGTAGGCGTTCAGGCCTTGCCTTCGGCCCGTCCGCTTCCTTCCCCCTGTCCGCTTCCGTCGCCCCGTGCGCTTCCCTCGCCCAGCCCGCTTCGTTCGCCCAGCCCGCTTCGTTCGCTCGGTCGGACGGGCCTGCGGCCGAGCGGCTCGACCCTCGTCCGCTCAGCCGCTCGGCGGTCCGGGCACTGGATGCCGTGACCGTGACCCGGTGGCCCGTCCCCGGGATGCCCCGCACTGCCGCCCGATCACCGCACGGCCCCGGCGCCCGGCCCCGGGATCACTCGGCACCGACTGCCGGAGCGATCAGCTCCCGGCCTTCTTCCTCCGGAGGAGGAACACCGTGCCGCCGCCGACCGCGACCAGGACGGCCGCGACGCCCGCGATCACCGGCGTGGCGCTGGACGCACCCGTCGCGGCGAGGTCGCCCGCCGAGCCGCCGTTGCCGTTGCCGCTGCTGTTGCCGTTGCCGGGCACCGTGGCGTGCTCCATGGCACCGGTGCCGCCGTGGTCGGCGCCGGTACCGCCGGCCGCGGCCGGACCCAGATTGGCGGAGGGCTGGTTGCCGCCACTGTTACTGGCGGTCTCGCAGTCCAGGACGCCGGAGAACGTCTTCTCGTAGCCTTCGTCGCCCTTGACCTCGATCTCGTACGACCGGTCCTCGCCCACCGGGACGGTGATCGTCTCGGACTTGCCCGGGGCGACCTCGTGGGCCTTGCCGGACACCTCGAAGTGGAACGGCTTGTCGCCCTTGTTGGTGGCGGTCACGTCCACGCCGCCCTTGGCGCAGTTCTTCTCGGCGCTCACGGCGGGAATGGCGCCCTCTTTCTTCCAAGAGCCCGTGGCGGTCGCGGTCACCGTGGAGTCGCTGGAACCGGCCAGGATCTGGGTCTGGCTCTTGGCGAGCGCTCCGATGCCGGTGAACGCACGGCCGACCGCGACCTTCGCCGTGGCCTGGACCGTCAGCGAGGCGGCGCCGTCGGGCGCGCCGGCCGGCACATCGAAGAAGAGCTTGCTGCCGTTCGTCGCGCGGGAAACCGGCTTGCCGTCGGCGCCGACGATCTTGACGCCCTTCGGGGTGCCCACGCCCGGGCTGACCGTCACACCGGCGGCGCTGGTGCGGACCGTCACCGGGCCGATACGACCACCGGTCTTGCCGGAGACGGCCGGCGGGTCCAGCGTCAGCGAGGCCTTGGGCTCCGCGAGGGCCCGCGCATTCGCCTTGGCCGCCTTCTCCAGATAGTCCGCCAGCTTGTCGGCGGCCGGGTTCACCGCCTTCACCTTGACGTCGTCGGAGAACCGCCAGATGGCGACCTGGGTGCCGGCGGCGGCTGCCTTCTCGGTCAGCCGGCCCTTGATCTTGGCCTGCTTGGCGAGCGCGGCGAGGTCGTTGACCTGGGGGTAGGAGTGCTGGAGGATCCAGCGGATCTTGCCGGCGTCCTTGTTGTCGTGCAGGGAGGACTCGCTCCAGTCCACCTCTTTGTACTTTGCCTGCTGCTGGGTCGGGTTGTGGATGTCGATGCAGTAGGTCTGCAACGCCCCGCCGTTGTCGACCGCCATCTCGAAGAGCCCGGCGCCGACTCTCTGCTCCCCGCCGCCGTCACGCACGATCGCCTGGTCGTAGACCTTCAAGCCGCTGAGGGTGGCGGTGGCGCCTCCGTGCGAAGGTACGGTGTCCTCCGCCGCGGCGGGCCCCGCGGTGGCTATCGCGCCCACCGCCACAAGCCCGGGCACCAGGGCTGCGGCGGCAAAGCGCGCGACACCCCGCCTCTTCACAGAAATCATGAATTTCCCCTCTGGGCGAGGCGCGTGATGGGGGGGGTGCCTCGCCGGTACGGGCCCAATGGCCCAACAGCCGCAGTGCTTCAGTCCCCGTGAGTACCCGTCGGATCCTAGAGAGCGGCTACACCACAACCCCTGGTAAGACCGTCGCATAAGCGATCCGAATCACAATCGTTACCGGCAACCACGCCTCTGACCTGGGATTATCGACAAATCGTCAGGACGTTTCCGGACACTGACGCCCCATCAGGCAAGTCCCGCCCGGATGGCCAGATCCCCCATTCCGCCACCTTTGCGGAAGCATGGACCGAGATCGGGCTTTCCTCGTCTCGACCGAGGGCGACTTTCCCCCGCACTTTGGGGCGCCCCCTCCCCCCTCCCCCCTCCCCCCGCCCCTCCCACTTCCCTCCCCCCTCCCCTTACAAGTCGCCTTCTCGCACGACGGAGAACCGAGGACCGAACCCGTTTTTCCGACGCTCTCCCGGGCTTTTCCGCACCATGCCGTGCTGCTGGTCCTCTGTCCCCCTTGCCGTGCCGGCCTTCCGTCCCCATGCCGTGATGACCGACCTTCTGTTCCCCGGGCCGCCGTTTCGCCCCGACGTCCCGCACCACAGCCGTGACGCCCATAGTCAGAAAGGCTCACCCGGGCCCAGCCCTCGTCCGCTGCGGCAACCCGGCACCCTTCGCCCTCGGCACCCCAGCTCGCGTCACCCGGGCCCTTCGCCGCGGCTCCGCAGCCCACGTCGCACCGGCCCCCCTTCGCCCCGGCTGCTGTCATCACCGCCGCGCCGCTGCTCCCTCCCTCTCCCCCTCTATGTCTTCTGTCGCCGAGGGGCCGGTCGCTACCGCCACCGTCTGGACTGCCGACCCGGCCTTCGCCCGTCCGCCTCCGCTTCCACCTCCACTTCCCTCTCCACCGTCATGGCCGGCGCCGTCCTCACCCCGCCCCGTCGGCAGCCCCGCAGTGGTGTCCGCGCCCCGTGCCGTCGGCGGTCGGTGTTGCGGGACCGGTTCCGTCCGTACGCGGGACACCCGTCGGAAGGCCGCGGTGCCCCGTGCGAGGTCGTGGCCGATCGCGTCGGCGTCCACGTCGGCCGAGAACCAGCGCTTGCCTCCCCGCTCCTGGGGCTGCTCCCCTTCTCGGACGCGCAGCCGTCCCCGTACGACGAGCGGCTCGCCGACCGCCACCGAGGCCGCGACGTTGTCCGCGAGCGACCGCCAGGCCCGCACCGTGTAGAAACTCGTCTCCCCGTCCGTCCAGCCGCGTTCCTTGTCCCACCGCCGGGTCGTCGTCGCGAGCCGGAACCGTGCCACCGGCACCCCGGTCACCGTCTGCCGGTGCTCCACCGCCGTCGCGGCGTTTCCCACCAGCGTCACCGTCGTCTCGTTCATGCGATTCGCCTCCCCCGTCGTCACCGGCTTCCTCGACCACCGGTGTCCCGTGCGTGAAAGCCATGGTGCAGGGAATCGGCAAGTCCCGCCGGGGCCTGTGGACAACGAATCCGCCCACTGCCCTCTGGGGAAAATCCCGTCACCCGTGTGGGTGGTGACCCCGGACGCTCACCGCGCCTCGCCGCCATACCCCCGGTCCGCGTGCGGCCCATTCCAGCCCGTCCACCGGCAACGAAAGACGCAGATGCACGGCAGCACCCGCCCCGCCCCCTCGCCACCGAGCCGCCGCCCGCTCCCCCGCCAGCGCTTGAATTCGCGCTAGAACCCCGCCGCCACCGCGTACCGCTCCCGGACCTCCCGGTAGCGCAGCAACTCGGCCGCGACGGGCTCCAGGACCCGGGCCCGGCCGCAGCCCGCCGCGGCGGTGCGCAGGCGCTGTTCGGCCTCGTGTCCGTAGCGCCGGGCAGGGCCGCGGGCCGCGACCCCGCACACCCAGGCCACCAGCGGCCCGCCGAGCGTGCCGACGGCCACCGGCAGCAGGGCCTTGACCCACCAGGCCGCGGGTTCGGGCAGCCCCGTCACCGCACCCAGCAGCAACACGAGCCCCACCGCTTGCAGCACCAGCAGCACCGCCTGGGCAGCGGCGGCCACCGCCCACCAGCGTGGCCGCACAGAAGGCCCGGTCCGCAACGCCGCGTCGGCGATCACCACCACCTCGTCCAGCGCCTCCGGCAACCCGTACGCGCCCCGCTCCGCGGCCTCGCGCACCGCCTGCGCCCAGGGGGCGGGCAGCCCGTACGCCGCCTCGGCCGCCACCGCCCGCACGGCCTGTTCCACCACCGGACGCGCCGCGGCCCGCCCGTCCACCGCGCCCGGCTCCACCGTCCCCGCACCGCGTCGGTACCCCGTCCCCCCACCCGCCTGTCCGTGCCGCGCGCCCGTAAGACCCGTACCACTGTCCGTACCCGTTCCGGAGCGTCCGGCCGCCCACCGCACCATCCGGCCCGCGGCCCGCCGCACCGCCCACAGTCCGGTGCGGACTCCGGCGGGCCGGCGCCACGGCAGCCCGTAGGCCCGCCGGGCGCACCGCAACCAGTCGCGTTCCGCGACGCACCCGATGGCGACCGCGCCGACCGCCTCGGCCAACCGGTCCTCGAACTCCGTGCGCGCCCGCTCCGTCAGCCCCACCTGCCCCTCCGCCGCGCAGGCCGTCCGCAGCCGCGCCGCCGCGGCGTCCACGTCGGCGGCCAGCCGCCGGTCAGCGGCCTGGCGACCGGCGACGAACCGGCCGAGGAGCTCGCGCAGCTCCCCCACCCCCTCCCCGGTGGCCGCGGACAGGGCGAGCACCGTGGCGCCCGGTTCGCCGTGTTCCCCCAGGGCCACCCCGTCCTCGTCCAGCAGCCGGCGCAGGTCGTCCACCACCTGATCGGCGGCTTCCCCGGGCAGCCGGTCCACCTGATTGAGCACGATGAAGCTGACCTCGGCGTAACCGGCCAGCGGACGCAGGTACCGCTCGTGCAGGACCGCGTCCGCGTACTTCTCGGGGTCCACCACCCAGATCACCGCGTCGACCAGTTCCAGCAGCCGGTCCACCTGCTCGCGGTGTCCGGTGGCCGCCGAGTCGTGGTCCGGCAGGTCCAGCAGGACGAGTCCGCGCAGCTCGGCGACGCCGGACAGCGGCGCGTGGCGGCGGCGCGCCGGGACGGCCAGCCGCCGCAGCAGCCCGTCCGCGGCGGACCGCTCACCCGCCGCCCACACGCACGCCACCGGCTCGGCGGTCGTCGGCCGCCGCGCCCCCACCTCGGAGCGCTGCGCCCCGACCAACGCGTTGAACAGCGACGACTTCCCGCTCCCAGTGGCCCCCGCGATGGCGACGACGGTGTGCTCGCCCGACAGCCGGGCCCGTTCCTCCGCCGCGTCCAGCACCCGGCTCGCCTCGGCCAGCGTCCGCCCGTCCAGGCGCGTGCGCGAGAGGCCGATCAGCTCGCGCAGCGCCTCCAGCCTGGGACGCAGCCCGGCCGCCACCTCGTGCCGTTCCTCGCGCGCGGTGCGTTCGTACGCGCCACCACCCGCTTCCTCCGACGAGCCATGGTCGCGGCCTCCCTTCCGGGGCCCCGTGGCCACCGGGCCGTAGACCGCGCCCGTCGTCCCGTACACCGCTTCCAGCACCGCGTCCACGGCCCGCCGGCGTTCGGCGTCGGCCTCGTCCCCCTCCCGCGCCCGGCGCGCGATCAGCCCGTCGTCCCAGATGGCGGACGCCGCCACCGGGCTCCCTGAGGACACTCCACGGGGACCCCCTGAAGACGCACCACGGGGGCTCCCTGAAGACGCACCACGACGCCCCTCTGATCCGTCGCGGCGCCCTACCGATCCGTCGCGGCGCCCTACCGATCCGTCGCGGCGCCCTACCGATCCGTCATGGCGCCCTACATGCTCATCACTGAACGCTTCACGTTCGTCGTCCCGCCCCACGTGATCACCGCGTTGCGTTCCGCGCCCGCCGTCTCGCCCATCCTGATCGTCGCATCGCGCTTCCTCCCCACTCCGCTGTCCTTCCTGACCGCTGAAGAGGCCAAGCTGCCGAGCCCCGCGTCCTTCCGGGCCCGGCCCGCCGGACGCCCGCCCACCTGCCATCTGCCTGGTGGACGCCCCTCCGTCCCATCCCGGTCCCGTCCCTTTGGGGGCCTCGCCGGCTCCCTCCCTCACCGTCACCGCGCCACCATTCCCATCCGTTTCGCGTCCTTCGCCCGCTCCCTGGCCCGTTCCCGCTCCACCACGGACAGCGCGGCGATCAGTCCCACCTGATGGGCGGACGGCACCCGTACCCCGCCCAAAGGAGCCAGCCGCCGTTCCCGCTCGCCATCCAGGGCGCGTTCCACACAGGTGGTGAGCAGCCGACCGCCCCGGTCGCGCAGCCGCAGCGCGCCCCGGGCTCCCAGAAGGTCGGCCAGCGTTTCCCCCGCCCTACGAGCGCGGCGGCCACCGACCAGCAGGGCGGCCAGCAAGGCCGCCACCCCTTCCGCGTCGGCACCGCCCGCACGCTCGCCGGCTCGCGCCCCGCGTTCCTCACGTGCCGCGCGTACCTCGTCCTCGGCCAGTTCCTCCACGCAACGGCGCCACCTGCGGACGACGACGCCCAACCGGCCTTCCGTCCCCGAGGATGCCTCCGCCAGCCCCCGGACCCCCCATTCGCCGAAAGCCTCCCGTTCGTCCCTTTCCGCGCCCTCCCCTGCTCCTCCCTGAAGGGACGCCGCGGCGGGGTCGCGGCGCCAGGAATCCGCGGCCCGCTCGTCCGCCTCCTCCACCGCGCACCGCAACAGGGCGATGAGCCCTCGGGTGAGTGCGTCCAGCAACTCCTCGTGATGCGCGCCGGCGGCGCGGTCCCGCCAGTGCGCCAACGCGTCCCCGGCCAGCGCGTCCCCGCCCGCGACCTGCGCGCGCACCCGGACGGCCGCCTCCTCGTACGCCTCCTCGACACGGTCGGCCAGCCGCAGCGTGGCGGCGTGCTGCGCGGCGGACGCGGCGGCCAGCGCGGGCGCGCGGGTGCGCAGGGAGGCGAGGATCCCCGTGGCCGTGCGATCGGCCACCGCGGCGCGGGCGACCGGGTCCCGGGCGTGCCGGATCAGCCAGTCCCGCAGGCCGGCCACCGCGGTAGCGGGCAGCAGACCGTTGCCGCCACCCGCCGATTCGGGCAGTTCGGGGATGGTGAACCGCGGTACGTGCCCCAGGCCGCTCCGCTCCAGCATGGCCGCGTAGCGCTCGGAGATGTCGGCCGCCAACTGGTGCGGCACCCGGTCCAGCACGCTCACCAGCGTGACGTCGTACTCCTTGGCCGTCCGCAGCAGGTGCCACGGCACCGCGTCCGCGTACCGCGCGGCCGTGGTGACCAGCACCCAGACGTCGGCCGCGCAGATCAGCTCGGCGGCCAGCTCACGGTTGCGGGCGACGAGCGAGTCGATGTCGGGCGCGTCCAGCAACGCCAGGCCACTGGGCAGCGCCTCGTCCACCTCCACCCTCAGGGGCGGCAGCCCCGGACCGCGCCCGGCCAGCCCTCCCCCGGTTGGGCCTCCCCCGGCCGACCTCTTCCCGCCCGCCGTCGGACGGCCCGTGGTCACCGCACCCCCGGTCACCACCCCATCCGTCGTCTCCCCGTCCTCATAGACGCCCTTATGGACACCCTCATAAGCACCCTCAAAGACGCCTCTGTACGCGCCGCTCCCATAGGTGCCCTCGCAGAGATCCTCATAGATGTCCTCGTAGGTGCCCTCGTAGGTGCCCTCGTAGACGCCCTCCCCTTCGTACGTCCCTTCCGGTCCATCCGGGCCGTCCTGCTCCGGCAGCCACACCCGGGCGAACCGGGGCAGCACCCGCTGCCCCGCGAACCAGTGCCGATCATCGGGATGGCATACGAGTACCGGCGTACGCGTCGTGGGCCGCAGCACCCCCGCCGTCGTCACCCGGCGCCCGACCAGCGAATTCACCAGTGTGGACTTCCCCGCGCCGGTCGACCCGCCGACGACGGCGAGCAGCGGCGCCTGAGGGAAGCGAAGGCGGGGCATCACATAGTCGTCGAGTTGCGCGAGCAGCTCGGCCTGCCCACACCGGGCGCGCGCGGCACCGGGCAGTGGCAGCGGGAAGCGTGCGTCACCGACGCGGTCGCGCAGTGCGGACAGGGCGTCGATCAGCCGGGGGCGTGCGTCCATGATTGCCACTCGTGCAGAATGCCCAAATTTGATGGATTTTTGAAGCATATGCCCCCTCGTGTACGCCACGCGAACTTGTACAAATAGGGATCAGTGACGCAGGAGGCGACCGCGACAGGAGAGGCTGAGGCATAACGAGTGCACAACACCCGACGCGCGAGAGGCCAAAAGCGATGCAGGATTCGTACCTGCCTGCGATTATCGGGACCGCTTCACCGAACCTCCACAACGTGCCACGGAGGTGAAGCAACCGGGACGAGGCACGCGGCCCCCTATCCTGGTCCGCGGTCCTAGATCCACGCCCACTATCCGGCCCCCGTAGCTCAGTGGATAGAGCAGGTGCCTTCTAAGCACTTGGCCGCAGGTTCGAGTCCTGCCGGGGGCGCTTCGAACATTGCTGGTCAGAGCCGTTGTCGGCCGGTGTGAGCGGCGCCACGACGCGTTGTGTCAAGCGGCTTAGCTCTTGCGCCGTGGCGGCGTGGACGGTCACCTGGAGCCGGATCTCGCGCCGGGGCCGAAGATAGTGCACCTCCAGTTGGAAGGCGTCGTAGAGGCGGCGCTGCTCGGCTTCGGGCAGATGGGCGATGCTGGTGCCGAGCCGGGGCAGCAGGTCGATGAGGGCCGTGTTGGGTCTCTTGTCGCCTTTGGTGATGCTGTTCTCGTAGTGGTGCAGCCGGGTGAGCAGATCGCGGCGCTTGCGCTCGTGGCGGTCGAAGCGTTCGCGGAGGGTGCGGCGGTATTCGCGGCTGGTGTCCGGGTCGCCGTCCTCGTCCTGGTCGTCGAGATCGTCCAGGAGCCGTTGCTTGCGGCGTTCGATGGCCTTGATCTCCTTGCGGAGCTCCTCCGCTCGCCGTGCGTCCGCGTCGTCGGAGGCGGTGGCCGCGGCGGCCAGCTGGGCGCGGAGGTGTTCCGTGCGGCGGGGGCCGAAGACGTGTTCGCCGAAGAACCAGTGGACCGCGCCCAAGAGGATCTTCTCGCTGACCCACAGGGCTTTGGGGTGCTGGTCGAACCAGTCGGCGTTGCGATGGTCGACCTCGTCGCGGTAGCAGACGAAGTAGGACAGGCCCTTGCTGGTCTTGCCGTACATGCGGCGTCCGCACAGCGCGCAGCGCACGTAGGAGCGCAGGGGGTAGGTGCGCTGGGTGGCGGGGTGGGTGTTGGGTTCGGAGCCGCTGCGCGAGCCCTGCCGGAATCTCTTGTTGGTCCAGACGAGGTCGAAGATTTCGCGGGTGACCAGGGGCTCGTGGACCGGGCGGGGGGACCAGATCCATTCGGAGACGGGGTTGAGCTGGTTGCCGCGCTTCTTGCGGGCCTTGCGGTTCCACACCTGGTAGCCGGTGTACTTGGGGTTCTCCAGGACGCCGCGCACCGCTTGCACGGTCCACAGGCCCACGGTGACCTCGGGCCGGTTGGCGACCGGCGCCGGATACGTCGTGAGGTCCTCGTTGAGGCGGTCGGCGATCTTTTGGTAGCCGAGGCGTTCCAGGGCGCGGAGCCGGAAGATCTCGGTGACCACCGGGCCGCGGGCGGGGTCGGGGATCAGCCGATGCTTGGTCAGGCCCTGTTCGCGCTTGGCGGGGACGGGGTGGGGGACGCGTTCGGCTTGGTAGCCGTAGGGGGGTTTGCCGACGTTCCAGCCCTGCTGGACGTGTTCGATGAAGCCGTCCCAGGACAGCTCCAGCATCTGCAGCACGTACCACTCCGCCACCGCCTGCTTGACCCGCCGGGTCAGGGTGGGGGTGGCCCGTTTGGAACTCTTACTGGTCAGGATCGGTTCGTCGGCCGCGCACAGGGCGACCCCGCACTGTTCCAGCTCGTGCTCGATCTTGGTGCCGAAGTAGGTGCGGCGGGCGACTCGTTCGATGGACTCGCAGATCACCGCGGCGAACCGGCGGTCCGGCGCGTGGGCTTCGCGCAGGAGGTCGTTGATGCCGCCGTCGCGGGGGATGGGGATGGCGAAGCGTTCGTGGGCGGTGCCACGGCCGCGGGCGTCGAGGTCCTTGCGGCCGGATTCGACATCGTAGAAGTGGGCGACGATCACCCAGCCGGGCGGGAGGGCGGCGCGGGCGTTGCGCAGCTGGCGGGGCAGGGACAGGGTCGGGTCTTGGGCGTCCTCGGTGGAGGTACGGCCCAGCCAGGCCACCGGCACCGGGGCCTCCGGTACCGGCCGGCCCGACTCCTGGGGCGACCACGGCAGGCCCGGCGGGGAGGGGGCGAGGGACATGAACGGGCCTGGGTCCGTGGACATGGGCATTCCTACCTTTCGGCTAGTGGCCGCTGCCGGCTTGGGAGGGTGGCCGGGGGGCGGGGGTCGGGTGGGCGGCGAGCCAGGTCAGGGCCTGATGGAGCGCGGCGGTCTGGCGCTGCTGGAGCGCCTGGCCGTCGCCGCCCTCAACCGTGACGTAGCGCACGCTCACCGTCAGCGGGGGCTTTGCCGGGGCGCGAGGGGCTGTCGCGTCCCCGGTGGGGTGGACGGGGGGCCATGGAGGCTCCGCTTCGGCCGCGTCGTCAAGACCATCCGCCCCGCGTCCGCCGAAATCTTCCGGATCGTTGGTCATCGGCGGTTGGTGGGCTCTGCCGGGGCGGGCAGTTCCTCGGTGGATCGGCGTCGGTGACGGCGTGGCGGGGCGGTGAAGAGGAGCAGGTCTTCGTGGGCGATGAGGTGGAGTGGGAGTCCCAGGCGGCGGGCGGCGCGGACGTTCTTCATCTGGAAGAACGACGGCCGGGTGATCAGACGCCCCTCGCGCACGCCGGCCAGGAGGGCCACGCAGCGTTCGGCGGGTACCAGCCCGGCCTGTTCGCCTGCGGCCAGGACGGCGGAGGGCAGGTCGATCAACTCACCGCGCTCGCGCCACGGGCGGGCGGTGACCGCGACCGTGCCGCCGGGGCGCAGCAGGGGGCGGCAGTGGGTGAGGATCTGGGTGAAGCCGGTCAGGAGGTCGTCGGTGCCGGTGTGGGCGAGATTGGCCGGGTCGCTGCCGTAGCGGTAGTCGCGCTTGACCACTCCACGCTGCCCGGTCTCCCGGCTGGAGCGGACCTGGCCGTGCAGGGAGTTCCCGTACGGCGGGGAGGTCACCACCAGGGCGATGCGGCCGTGGTGGCGTTCGGGGACCAGGTCCGGCAGGTGGCGGGCGTCACCGCAGTACACCTCCCCGGATCCGGTGGCGCCGCGTTGGGTGGCGTGGAAGAGGTTGCGGGCGGCGAGCTGCGCCCAGCGGGACTCATACTCCACCCCGAGGGCGTGGCGGCCGGTGCGGACGGCCTCCACCAGCGTGGTGCCGATGCCGCACATCGGATCCAGCACGAGATCGCCGGGGGCGGTGTAGCGGGTGATGGCCTGGGCGGCGATGGCCGGGAGCATCTTGGCCGGGTGGGCGGCTGACCCCTCGACGTAGCGGTCGGCGCGCTGGGCCGGGGCCGAGGTCTGGGCGGTCAGCCAGACGGAAGCAGACATGGGAAAGCCCTTCAACAGATGACGGGTGCTGGGGTGGGGCTCAGTGCCGTTGGTCGGCGGCGAAGGCCAGCAGGTCGCTGTGGACCAACCCGGTGGGCATCCCGGGTGGCGGGGTGGGCTCGATGCGGTCGCCGGACAGGTGACCGTGGACGACCACGATGTGCTGCAGATAGGTGAACCCGGCCGCGCGGGCCCCGGCGACCAGGGCGCCGAGCGGGTCGCACAGGCGCCCGGCGATGCGCTGCTGCCGGGCCGCGATCAGCAGCAGGCCGCCACCGGCGAGCAGGTGGTGGGTGCGGTGGAAGAAGCCCGGCCAGTCATCGCCCGCCACCGCCTCCGGGTGCGCCCCGGTGGGGAGGGTGGACAGGGCGTCGAGGTGGAGTTCGGCCAGGATCACCGCCCGGCGGGCCATCGGCTCCAGGGGCTTCCCCGAGACGTGGGTGCGGGCGTCCATGCCCGGCCGGGCGTCGGGGATGGTCAGGCGCAGCAGGGGCTGGCCGGCCAGGCGGGGGCGGGTGAACTCGTCCCGGATGCGGTCGATGGCCCAGTCCGGCAGGACGGCGGACCGCGCGGCAATCGGTGCGGCCTCGTCCGTCGCGGCGGGGGCGGGTGGGGGTGTTCGGGGACCCAGATGGCGGCCGGGGGCTGGGCGGCGGTCGGGCGGGTGGGCTGGGCGGAAGCGGGGTGGCGGTTCGGATTCATGTGAACGCGCCGGTGCGTCCTGCCCTCGTGCTGACACCTTCTATGGACAGATCCGGGCCTGCCAATGCCACGAACCCGGCTCCAGGACGGAGACAACTGCGCGCTTCGCCCCACGCCTGGCTGAAGCCACTCGTCACCGCACCGATGGGAAAACACCCAGGTCAACGGCCTATGTGCAAGTGCCCTGCCACGCCGGACGGACACCTTCCGTGCCCGACCCGACTTCAGCGGCGGAAACTTTCTTCAAAATTTTTTAGGTGCCTCCGCCTGCCCGGCTCATGGGGCGGATCTCGGCTGCTCTGCAGCCGATCCGCCACCACCGAGCCGGGCCCAATGGTCGGGAGATGACGGGATCGCGCCAACCGAGTCAGGGGATCGCCGGGGAACGGCGCGGTGGTGGCAGGGGTGCCTGGCGCGATGGCGACTGTCCGCACCTCGCCGTCTCCCATGCCGCCGCTCGCCCCCACCCCGGCCGGCCCGGACGGCGACGAGTACACCGTGCTCTGGCAGGCCGTCAGCAACCAGGTCATCACCCGCCCGACTGGACGGCGCAAGCTGACCCCGAACCACCTGTCCAGGGCAAGGTCCAACTGGAGATCGTCTAAATCGTTCCCGACCCGCTGAATCTCCACTCCGAAGTCGGTAGCGTGCCTCTCTGTGGCTGGAACATCAGCACCCCCGTGGCGGCCTCAACGGGGACAGCAATCACAGGTTTTGAGCAGAAGGAGAAACATGGGGGGATATTTCCGCATCGAAACGCAAGATATCGACCGGCTGCTGACTCAGTTGAAGAACAGCCAGTCAGATATGCGTTCGGCGCTGACCGCTTTGAAGGATGTTGGACCAAAGAGCACCGGCAGCGAAGCTTTGGACAATTCATGCGACGAATTTCACGACAGCTGGGACAACGCAATTAAGAAAATCGCAGACGGGGCAGAGCAGATCGAGGAGAAACTCAGGGCAACCAAGAAAAACTATGAGGCGACAGAAGAAGCCATACGCAATGCATTGAAGCAGGGCGAAAAACCGTCCGCCGAGCCTCGACCAACCCCGTCGAAGCCACCCGCAGAATCCGCCCCTTCCACCCCTTCCCCCTCACCCCAACCCAGTCCCAGCGGAGAAAATAAATGAGCTCTGACCAGTTTCCTAACATTGGTTTCAACCCCGCCCCTGGGAAATTGGAAAGCGTATCCAACCTCACACGCCAATTAACTAAAGCGACATCAAGCATAGAGAGTGCACACTCAACACTCCGGCGCATTGGCGGAGGAGGGAAGACCTGGGAGGGCGAGGCAGCAAACGCTTTCACTGAAAAGGTCGGCGATCTGCCGAAATACTTGGAAGACAGCTTGGATGCCCTACGCTCAGCCTCCAAACAACTGGATGCCTGGCACGGGAAACTTACCACGCATCAGTCGAAAGCGCGAGAATATGAGGCTGACGCCAAGGCCGCGAAGGCCCGATTGGATTCTGCAGAAGCCGCTCGCGATCGGGCAACATCCACTTACAATCAAGCGGCATCGCATCCCGACCTGAAACTGGCGGGGCAAACCTTCACTACGCAAAGCCAGCTGCAAAGCGCACAAGCACGCCTTGATTCAGCAAGCAACCGATTGCAAGAGGCGGGAAATAAACTGGATGAAGCGGGCAAGCACTTGAACGATGCCCGTGATGAGCTGGACGGCATCATAAAACAAGCCGAGAAACTGCTGGCAAAGCACCAGGCGGACGCGCGAACTATTGCCCAACAGCTACGCAAAGCAAACGACAGGGCGCCCGATCCAGGATTTTGGGAAGGCATGAGCGACGCCTTCACCAGACTCGGCCATAAAATCCAGAACTGGTGCACAAAACACGCCGATAAGCTGAAGAAACTGGGAGATATTCTCAGTGCGATATCCGGGGTACTTGCCGTCGCTTCACTTCTCACGATGTGGTGCCCGCCCTTGTCCGGAGCTTTCGCGCTCGCCGGTGGTGTAACAGCCTTGGGTGCACTCGGGGCACACGGAGCAGCGAAGATTGGTGGTGCAGATGTCAGCTGGAAGGACATCGGATTGGACGCATTCAGCGCGCTCCCCGGCGGAAAATTCTTGGCAATCGGCGCGACGGGAAAAGTAGGGAAGGCGTTCAATGCGGTAAAGAGTGATGCAGCCATCACCGGCGGCCTCAAATTCGTACTAACGGGCCAACGTCCCGTTCAAGGAGCTACAAATGCCGCAAAAAAGCTGTCAGAGATCAACAAACTCAAATTTGCTGAAGCTCCATTGAGTAAGTTGGCCGACAAACTGAACAACGTGCCGATGGATCCAAAAGCATGGTGGTACCGAGGGTCTTGGCTCGGCATCTCGGGTGGGGGAACTGCCCTCAAGGTTCCTGGACTCTTGAACTCTGACCCGCCAGCGGCAGGAGCCAAGCTGTGAGTGTTACACCAGCGGAAATCAACGAAGCCGATTCCATTCAATGGCAGATCCCCGAAGAATTTTACTCGTTGGGTCTGGAGCTAGGGCCTGCCGACCGAGCAGCGTACCTGGATCGTCTTGCAGCCGAGCTTTGGGCAACGGGTACCGAATATCAGCGGCAGACCGTTTCGAATTGGTATCAGCAGATCGCCGAAGCAGTGGCACAAGATGGCGCATTGGAGGCAGCATTCTGCGCTATGCGTATCGACGAAAGGATAACGACCGCCACTCTGTCCATCATGGCCCGGCCCTTCGAAGTTGATACCGAGATATCAGTGACGATTGCAGGACTCCTTGAAACGCTTTCTGTTGACTCCTCCACAGAAGTGACACGGGTGGACACGAAAGCGGGACCAGCGGTTCTCTCCCTATCAGCCATGCAGCTCACACAGGCAGAATTAGAGGGGGAAACGGGAAATTCTGACTCATTGATTATGGCTCAGGCCGTAGCCTACCTGCCGCTCCCATCGGTTTCACAGCTTTTCGTCCTCACACTCAGCACGCCGAGCATCGAGGACCTACCGGACTACATCGGAGTGCTGGCACGTATCACCGACACAGTGCAGGTCAGGACAGGCGAACTTACAGAAAGCGACACGCCCACAGCCATGCAGCACGATAATGCCTCCCAAAAAAGCATACGGGATGTTTTCGGATGACCAATGATCTCCCATCCGTTGCCCGTCCCAGACATCGCTTCGGGCTGCTCGTTCAATTCCTGACCCAGTGGGTGTACTTTCCACTCTGGTGCGTGCTGGTACTTGCGCTCGGCATTGCGGTTGTGCTCGCCTCGGCTGGGCTCAACCCTCCCAGGAGCTGGTTCAGCCCCGCGCGCGGGTTGCTCAGTTGGAGGCGCTTCAAAGCTGAGTGGTCCCGCGACCCGGAGGCCTGGCGCCACTATGCGCGTGAGAAAATTGTCGGACGGCTTGAAAAGGTAGCAGCAAACCCGACTTGGCACACTGTACATCCATCTTTACCCAGAGGCGGCGAGATTGCTGTCACCATCCCTGCCCGATTTTTCCGGGGGGTCGGTCCAGAATATGCGATTCAGTGTGCCCAATCCCTCGGATGGTCGACAGAATTAATCCCCGACAGTCGAGACCAGTGGCACCCGGGAGCTGTTCGAGCCTTTCGTCGACCAAATCAGTAGGTCATGAATAGGAAATGCTCCGGCCGGCGCCCAAGGGTGCCGGCCGGAGCCGCCAGCTGTCCTGCTGGCATCGGCCCGAAGACCCCGGCGATCGGTACCGGCGGCGAGATCTGCGACCCGGCCCCGGGCGCCGGACTCACCGGCGATCTGCCGGGGAGGGCCGGCCGTCGCTTGCGGCCAATCGTCCGCAAGCGACGGCCGGGGGCCGGGGCCCTGTTGAGCAACGCGGACGTGGACGGCGTGCGGCTCAACCGCTTTACCGCCAACACCCCGGCCGCCCATCGCCGCACTCCGAGTCCGGCACCAGCTGCGGGCCGCACCGAAGGTCCGTATCGGGGCTTCACATACCCCGTTCCTTCCAGAGGGACCGCCCCCCGGCAAGCCGCACGACCGGTACGTCCGGATGTGACAGGGAATCGTCATTGCGGCCATGAGGTGCCGTGGTGAGGATGGGGGCATGCCCAGTTCGCACCGTGTCGTCATCGCGTCTTCCTCGACGTCACCGGCCCGGCCGAGGTCTTCTCGCTGGCCAACCGGGAGACCGCGGGCCGCGCCGGATACGAGGTCCGCCTCGCCGGCCCGGTCGCGGGTGAGGTGCGCACGTCGGCGGGGGTGCGGCTGCTGACCGACATGGCCTTCGACGATGTCGGCGGGCACGTGGACACCCTGCTGGTGCCCGGCGCGGTCGACATGACCGACGAGGGCCCCCTCCCCCGTATCGACGGCACCGTCGTGGAGTGGGTGCGGGAGACCGCCCCGCACGCCCGGCGGGTCGCGTCGGTGTGTGTCGGCGCGCACGTGCTGGCGGCGGCCGGGCTGCTGGACGGGAAGACGGCGACCACCCACTGGTCGACCGCCGCCCAACTCGCCGCCGACCACCCGGACGTGACGGTCGACCCCGACCCGATCTTCGTCCGTGCCGACCGCGGCCGGCTGTGGACCGGCGCCGGGATCAGTGCCTGTCTCGATCTCTCCCTGTCCCTGGTCGCGGAGGACCTGGGCGAGTAGACCGCGCTGGCGGTGGCCCGGCAACTGGTGATGTATCTCAAACAATGGGCAAGCCGCATATAAAAGCTGACTTAAGCTAGGGAACTTGTTCGAATTTCACCTTGATGTGCCGCCCTCGCCACCCGGAAACAAGTCGATGAATCAGATGATGCCCCCACCCTCGACCTGCCGACCCGCTGCCGTTCACACCCAGCCACCTTTGGCATCATGCAGGTAGCGCCAAAGTACCGCCTACTCAAAGAGTATTGAGTTGTTGTTCAACAAAGCCAAGGGGGACAGCAAGGATTCCGGCCACAGAAATACCAAGGATCCCAAGGGCCATGGGAAAACCGGGAGGAGAACCATGGTAGGCGGGTCCTCCGACGCGAAGACAGAGGCGGCAGCAGCAGCGGCCTCGATCAACTTGTGACCAACTGACCAGCGACGCACCGGGCCCCCAATCCCCCAGAACGGCCGTGTCGGCAAGCCAACTGCCGCGGGTACGGGCGACCGCCGCCCGGGTGACCTGGTCAAACCGCCAAGTAGATCAGGAACACAGACTCTCCGCCGGCCCAGGCTTTGAGGTCCTTGTCGAGCGGCTACCACGGTTTGGGGGGCCGCCGCCCGGGTTGCCGGTGAGCGGCACGTCGAGCGCCTGGACCGGGGCCTTCCGCCGGGTCGTAGGTATAGGCTGAGTAAATGTACTTCCCACCGGAATGTCCGGGTCGGCCAACCGTGTCAGGAGCCTGGTGCCACTCCTAGGTCGACACGCATGACGTCACGCATCCCTTCCCAACGAAGCCACAGTCGTTGGAAGTCCGCTCGGACCTCGTCGAAAGAGCCATCCGGGTCCGGATTCCCCTCCTCCAGGCACAGGCCCCGGCGGTACACCTCGGAGAGGGCCACCGTCATTCCGTCAAGCTCGATCAGGACCTGCGCAGAGGCGATCATCTGAGCTTCGGCGAACGCGGCGTGATGGGCTTGCCTGGCCTCCTCCATCACTTCACTGACCTGCTCACGGCCCGAACCGCGTGCGCCGCGTAAAGCCCTCTGCCGACGTCGCATACGTGTCGACGTTGCTCCGCGATGGAGCGTTCGTCACACCGAAGTGACGAGTCAGACGGTCGCGAACGGTGACCCGCACACTCCGGCGTCGATAAAGAAGCCCGCCTCACCTGGGCGGAAGCAACGGCGCCAGGAACCGGCTCGGCTCCCCGTGCCAGGTGATGGTGAGCGCGTCACGGGCGCGGGTCGCCGCGACGAAGAGCAGGGAGCGCGCGCGGTGAAGTTCTCGCTGGTGGCGGCTCGGGTCCGAGTGTTCCCACGCGTCCACGGAGGCGCGGGGGACGAGCCCCTCGGCCACCCCGGCGATGATCAGGCAGCGGTACTCCAACCCTTTGAAGCGGTACATGGTGCCGATGTGGACGCCCTGGTCGCTGCGCGGTCCGTCCTGTGTGATCTCCGTCGGAGTGATGCCGCGTCGGATCAGGCGGTCGGCGAGCTGCGTGACCATGTCATTGGTCGGGACGCAGATCGCCGTGGACTCACGGGGCACGTCGTGCCAGGCGCGCAGCTGCTCCACGACGAGGTCCATCTCCTCATCCCAGCTCCGCGCGCTGCGCAGCGACGGGGCCAGGCCGTGGAGGACCGAGCGGTATCCGGCGAGGGTGTCGGCGTCACCGTCGAGGTCGTCGTAGACGGCGTCGCCCAGTACCCGGATGGCGTCGCGGAGGATCTCCCGGGTCGTGCGGTAGCTGAGGGTCAGCCGGGAGGACCGGCCGCGGATGTGGACGCCCAGGCTGCCGAGGGTGACCTGGTTGTCGTAGATGCGCTGGTGTGTGTCGCCGACGAGGAAGATGTCGTCGGGCTCGGACGGCACCATGGCGCGCAGCATCTTCCAGTGAGCGGCGCTGAGGTCCTGGGCCTCGTCGACCACGATGTGCCGGTACCGGTAGCGCAGCCAGGCGCCGGAGCCGGCCTCGACGTGGAGGTTGTCCAGGCCGCCCCGGTCCTCGCGTTCCTCCGCCCGCTTGTCGATCTTGGCTTTGCGGGCCATCTCCAGCCGTGCGGCCCGTTCCGCGACCTGGCGGTGGGTCTCCAGTCCCTTGGTTTCGAGCCGCTGGGTGAAGCGTTCGGCGAGCTGCCAGATTCCGGCGCGCTCGGCGCGGGTGATGCTGCGTCCCCGTCCGGCGCGGCGCACGGCGAAGTAGGCGCTCCGGGAGGTCACGGCCTGACCGAGGATGACCTGGTTCCACTCGTCGCTGAGGAACTCCGGGCTCCAGCGGGTCTCCCCCGCCTCCACCAGCAGCTCCCGCCACTCGCGCAGCGCCGCCGCGTCGTCGATCCGCCGCTTCGCGCGGCCCGGGTCGGCCTCGCTGACGATGCGGGTGGCGAGCTGGTCGACATGGGTGATGTCGACCCGGGCCAGCACGTCGGGGCCGCCGAGCGAGAGGAGCCGGGCCCGCAGGTCCGCGGCGAGGTTCCGGTTGAACGTGGTGAGCAGGACGGGCTTGTTGCGGCCGGGCGGGAGCTTGCGCACCAGGTGGCACACGCGGTGGAGGGCGACGATCGTCTTGCCCGTTCCGGGGCCGCCGCCGACCCGGGCCGGGCCGGAGTAGCGCCGGTGGACCAGCTTTTCCTGGGTGGGGTGGAGGAAGATCTTCCACCGCCCGAAGTCCCCCTCCTCCAGGATGCTCTGCAGCGATTCGTCGCTGGTGATCACCACGGTCTGGGAGCGGTCGACGGCCACCTGCCAGTCGTCGGTGACGTGCTTCTGCTCCTTCTCGGGCACGGCGACGGGCGCGGTGACCTGTTCCATGACCGCTGTGTACGAAACGCCGTCGCGCAGCCGGAGGAGTACCTCCCCGGTGTGGCGGGGCGCGTACTCGACGAGGCCGAGCAGTTCGTCGTCCGTGGTGAGTTTCCGGACGATCGGGACGAGCGGTTCGGCGACGCCGAGGTCCGCGAGTTGCTCGTCGGTGTACGCGGCGAACAGCGGCTCCTCCACCGGCTCTTGCCGGTCGGGTTCCACAGCGGGAACAGGTTCCGGAGCCTGGGCGGGAGCGGGTCGCTGCGCGAGTTCGCGGCGCAGCACGCTCTCCTCGACGACCTGGAGGTCGACGTACTCGATGGCACCGGTGACGTGGTTGATGCCGTAGTTGAGCCGGTCCAGGTTCTTGTAGACGTGGTTGCGGTGCTTGACCGAGACGAGGAGCCAGTCGTCACCGCCGAGGCGGATCATCAGGGCCCGCCACTCGCGGTTGATGCGGGCCGACCAGAGCCGGTCGTGGCCGTCCAGTTGCTTGAGGTGGAATCCGCCGGCGTCCGGGTTGCGGCGGAAGTCGTGCTGGAACTTGTAGAACGCCCCGAGGACCGGTCGATCCAGTTTGACGATTTCCTTGTCGGCCTTGTCGAGCAGGCGCAGGGTCACGCCCGTCCTCGGCGCGCCGGTGACCGTCATCCTTCGTTCCCCTCATGGTCGTTCGTTGCCCTGTCGACGTCGCCGCCCACCCGCCCGGCGCGTTCGTCGGTGTCGCCGCTCACCAGCCCGGCGAGTTCGTCGGCGTCCCATTCCGTCGCGGTGCGGACCTGCCAACCCGCCTTGCGGTAGGCCTCGTCCCGCTGTTCGGCGTCGATGTCCCGTTCGCCGCCCGGCTCCGGACGGTGCGCGAGGACGACGCCGACGCGCCGGTCGGGCCAGGCGAGTTCGGCGGGCCATGCCGCCGCGCCCAATTCGTAACCGGCGACCGGTGCGGGCACGCCCCGGGCGGCGAGGGTCCGGGCGAGAGCGGGCAGGCCGGGATCGTCGATGAGGAACTCGATGACCTCGTCCCAGGCGGGATCCCGGACGGCGGCGGGGGCCTCTTCGGCTTCCTGCCGGTCCGCTGCCGGTTCGCCTGCAGCCGCCTCGGGTTCGTGCGCGCGCCGCTGGGAGGTGAGCCATCCGGCTCCGCCGGTGACCGCCAGTTCGGCCGGGTCGAACCCGGGCAGCATGCCGGTCGTGAGCTGGGCCCCCTCCCCCTCGCCCGCGTCGAGGAACTGGAGCAGGTTGCTCCAGTAGAGCCAGGCCTGCCAGCGCCTGCGATGGGCGACCTCGTCGGCCGTGACCCGGTCCGGGCTGTCGTCCAGCACGGTCAGGGCCGTCCAGGCCGCGCCGGTCTGTCCCCTGCGCAGGTCGAGCGCGATGGTGAGGGGGCAACCCGAGGCGTCGCGGGTGGCCATCACCTGGACGGCGCCCCGTCCCCCGGCGAGCCGCCGCCCGTGCAGTGCCTCGCCGATCCGGTGCCCGATCTCCTCGCCGTCGGCCAGCGCCCTGCTGGTCGCCGACACGGCCGCGAACCCCGCGAGCGCGCTCTGGACGCGCCGCCGCCAGACGTCGGGGTCCGGGTCGGTGAGGTAGCCGATCAGCGTCTCGACCGGGTTGGCCCACACCAGGCGCGGCAGGTCGCGGGTGTCCCCCGCGTGCATGCGCCGGTGGACGTCCATGGCCGTCTTCTGCGCGGTGTTCGGGTACGGCTTCCACACGGGGTCGGCCGGCGGCCTGGTCCGCCCCGTCCATGCCTGCACGTCGTCCCAGGTGAGCTGGAAGACCTGCCAGCCCTCCGCGCGCAGCCGGGTGCGTTTGTCCGCGTCCGCCTCGGCGGTGAGGTTCTCCGGGCTCGCGTGGTAGCGGTAACCGTCGAGGTAGACAGCCACTCGGCGGTCGTCGTCGGTGCTGCGGAAGACCACGTCCGGCCGTGTGTAGTCCAGCGGGACCTGGGTCTCCATCTGCCAGCCGCGGACGGTTCCGTCGGGTGCGGTGAACCGCAGCGTCGTGTCCCTGGTGCCGTCGGCGCCGAGCGCGGTGCGGACGCTGACCTCGTCCATCCGTTCGGCCCATTCCAGCAGCCCGCGCCTAAACAGCGCCTCCAGTTCGCTTTCCACCTGGTGCACCAGGGTGATGTCCCGGGTGGTGGCGACCGGTGCGACGCTCCATCCGTCCGCGGTGCGGCCGAACAGGTCGCCCAGCATGGCGAGGGCGTGCTCACGGGAGACGAGGGCGTACTCGCTGTCGGTGACGTGCCGCAGCAGGCAGCGGTGGCACGCGGTCCGGCCCTGCCCGACGCACACGCACGTCTCGATCACCTGGCGGGCTTCCTCCAGGACGCCCTTGAGGCCGTCCTGACCCGCCAGGCGGTGCAGGTATCCGGTGCCGCCGGGCAGCGTGTCGTACAGCACGAGGAAGTGGCGGCGGTACCCGCCCTCGCCGCGTTCCGCGGGCATGGAGTCGGTGACGACCGCGAGGTGGTCGGGGTCGCCGCCGTAGCTGCGGGCGATGCCGGCCAGCAGCAGCGCCTTGAAGGACGCGAGCCGTTCCCGGGTGTGCACGGTGACGGCGGGGATCAGGATGCGCAGCGCGTCGGTGCGCAGTTCGTGGGCGAGCAGCACCCGCTCGCCCCGTTGCGCGGCCTCGGCCCCGGCGCGCCGCCGGGGGCACCAGGGCCGGTGGTACCTGCCGTACGCGGACGGGTCGGCGGCGTCGTGCGCGGCGGGCCCGCCGTCCGGGTCGGCGAAGCCGCACGCGTCGCAGACCCAGAAGGGGTTGAGGCGGACCTCCTGTCCGGCGAAGGCCGTGTCCGTCCCGCCGTCGACCCGGGTGGCGCCGACGTTGATGTGCCGGACGTGCGCCTGCCGGGTGAACTCCCATCCGAAGGTGACGTGTTGGTGCCTCCACGCCTGTTCGACGTCGCGCGCGTCGATGTCCACGGCCGGGACGATCGTGTAGTGCCGCCTCTCCCGCTCGTCGCTGTCGTCGCGTACCCGCACGTCGTCGCGTTCGTCCCGGGAGGTGACGCGGCGCGGCACGAGCACCTTGTGCAGGCAGCCGACGTCTCCGATGGCCGGGGACCCGCAGCGGAGGCAGGCCGAGGGGTCCCCTTCGGCGCGGTGGGTGCGGACGTGCCCGCAGTCGGGGCAGACGCGCCACCAGGTCCAGGCCGGACGGCCCGGACTGCCGATGTCCAGTCCGGTGATGCGGTGCTTGTAGCCCTGGGCGTAGTAGTGGTTGCCGGGGGCGAACTCGGAGAGGGCGAGGCGGGCGGGACGGCTGTGGCGAAGGGTCTTGCTGTGGTTCTTGCGCTCCTTCTTGCCGTCCCTCTTGCCGCCCTCCTTTCCGTCTCTCTTGCCGTCCTTCTTGCTGTTGCCGTCGATCTCCTCGGTCCAGGTGAGGGTGGCTTCCAACTCGGTGGCCGAGTCGATCAGGCTGTAGTTCGGCAGCAGGCCGAGATCGACGAGAGCGCCGTGCGCGGTGGTGCGGCTGATCTCGCGAGAGACGCGGGCCACGTCCCGGCGCTCGGCGCGCAGTTCACGGCCCTGCCGTTCGTGGTCGGGGTCGCCGGCGACGAGCAGTCCATGGGCGCGGTCGATGGCCTCGATCCGGTGCTGGAGGTCGGCGCGGCGGTCCTCCCAGCGCCGGCACGCGGCTTCCAGGGCGCCTTTCAATCCCTCCTTGCCGGGGTCGGTCGCGTAGGTGACGAGGGCGGCGCGGGCCTGCGGACTGACGCCGGTGCCACGGCTCTCGTCGTACGGAGGGAACAGGTCCAGGAACTGCTTCACGAGCCGGTGTCCCGCGGCGAGCGCGGCTTCGGCGAACTCTTCCTGCCAGGCCGAGGCCCCGAACAGCTCGGTGGCGCGCCCCGGCAGCGGCCGCAGCGGCGTCCCATCGGGGGCGGTCAGCCGTCCGGCACCCGCGAGGTCGAGCAGGTGGGCCAGGTACTGGCGGCGCAGGATCTCGGCCGCGGACAGGTAGCAGCCGGGCGGCAGGACGTCTCCGGCGATCATGAGCCGGGGTTCTTCGAGGTAGTAGCGGTCGCGCGGGCCCCGGTCGACCATGGTGAGCAGGTACGCGTTGCCGGTGGAGCGGCCCGCCCGGCCGACCCGCTGGATGTAGTTGGCCGGTCCCTTCGGCAGGGAGGCGAGGACGACGGCCGACAGGTCGCCGATGTCGATGCCGAGTTCGAGGGTGGGGGTGCAGGACAGCACCTGCGGGTTGGCGTAGTGGACGTCGGTGCCTTCGCGGAAGGCCTTTTCGACCGCCTCGCGCTTGGCGCGGCTGAGCGTGCCGGTGTGTTCGGCGGTGTTGATGGTGAAGACCCCGGCCTCGCGGTACATGCGCCGGTAGAAGTCCTCGGTGAAGTCCCGCTGGCGCAGTCCGGTGTCCAGGTCGCGGCCGGTGCCGAGGATTCCCGAGCAGCGGTAGCGGGGGCACGGCTGTCCGTGCCACGCGTCGGCCAGGTCGGGGTGGACGGTCTGTTCCCAGAAGCAGCGCGGGCAGTGCGCGGTGGCGTCGGGCACGACCTCGTCCGCGAGTTTGCGGACCTGGATGTGGCCGGGCTGGAGTCCGTAGATACGGGTGGCACCGTCGAGCGCGGTGCGTGCGGAGACGATCCCCGCCTCGGCGAGCGCGGGCAGCAGCCGGGTCAGGAAGGCGGCGGCGGCCTCCCGGCGCAGGCCGAGGGCGCGTACGGCCCAGTCCTGGTACCAGCCGAGCCGGCCGGTGAGCACGTCGAAGTCCTCGCTGCCCTGCTTGGGCGAGCCGAGCAGGAAGGCGGGCGCGGAGACGCCGCGGGGGAAGGCCGGCATACCGGGTTTCCGTCCGCCCCAGATCGCCCACCGGCGCACCCCCGCCTGGTCGAGCCAGGGGTCCAGCCAAGCGTGCCGGACGGCGCCCCGGGTACGCAGCCGTTCCAGCAGACCCCGGACGAAACCCACGTACCGGTCGGGTCCGGGCGCCGACCCGTCGGGCAGGGCGACCTCTCCCGGCGTGGTGACCAGGACCTCGTGAACGAGGTCCGCCACCGCGTCGGGGTCCGGGACGGGCACGTCGGCGGCGACGGTGCGGGTGAGTTCCAGCGTGCGGCCCTGCCGGGACCGCAAGCCGAACTCCATGACGGTGGCGAACGACAGGCGCTGCGCGATCAGTTCCCAGGTGGCCCGCGAACCCCGGCTGCGGCCGGAGAGCAGGGTGTCCACGCCGCGGATCAGGTGCAGGTCCGGCGGGATGACGGCGGCCTGCACCGCCTTGCTGTCGACGACGTCCGCGATCAGGTCGGCGGCCAGGTCGTTCAGGGTGATCGGCGCGTCCTCGTCGATGCGGCTGGCGAGGAGCGCGCGCAGCGAGAACGTGTACGAGCGGCTGGCGACGTATCCGGCGCGGTGGGCGGCGTCCTGGACCGAGTCGTTGAACAGGAGGGTCTTGTTCTCGCCCAGGTTCTTGTCCAGTTCGCCACCGGTGAAGAGCTGGGTGATGGCGGCGGCGGCGAGCGCCGCGAGGCCGGTGCCGAGGTAGCGGATGGAGTTGAAGGTGCGGCAGGCGGGGCACTGGTCGCGTTCCGCCGCCCGGTCGCCTTCGAGGTCGGCGTGGACGAACGCGGCGTCGTGCGGGAGCGTCGGGCGGCGCGGTCCCCCGCCGTCCGCCGGGCCGGTGAAGTCGGACTCGGGCGCCAGCGGGCGCAGCCGTCCGCCGATGCCTTCCAGGACCATGACGGCGGGCCCGCCGCGCCGGCGGTCCGCCCCGGCCCCGAAGGCGGCCTCGTGCACTTCCTGCGGGGTCGCGGCGATCATGTTGCGCACCCGGCGCTTGTCGCGGCCGACCGAGGCGCGGCGGATCTTCGTCGCGTTCAGGTCGAGCTCGGTGGGGTCGATCTCCGGCGAGTACGCGGCCCAGCCGGAGCGCCCGCACTCGCGGCAGAAGATGGCGGGCAGGAAGACCTCGGCGGGCTGCGGGGCGCTGTCGTCGGCCGGTACGGCGGCCGGCTCGGCGGCGCCGAGCGGTACGGCGGGGCCCTCCCCGTCGTACGGGGACGGCCGGGCGGCCGGGCCCCGGTCCTTGCGCGCCAGTGCGCCACCGGGGGTCACCCGTTCGTCGTCCCAGCGGAACTCGGGGCGTGCCGCGCTGATGCCCCGCAGCACGCGGGAGACCGAGCGCACCCAGTGGTGGATCTCGATGGACAGCAGTGGCCGTTCGGGGTCGTCCGGTTTGCGGGCGTACGACAGGAGAGCCACGTACCGGGCGAGCGCCTGGGCGGCGATGCCCGGCCGCTGCTGCACGGCCGTGCCCCAGTGGTAGGCGTAGCGGGGCAGGACCTCGGTGATCTCGGCGAGTGTCTTGGGGGCGCCGTCGAGGATCTCCAGGACGGCGGCGGTGAGCCGGTGACGGCGCAGCACGGCCCCGAGTTCCGCGGGAGTCGGCCCGCTCAGTCGTGTGAACGCGCTGACGAGGGCGTCCATGGCGCCCGCGTCGCGGGTGGGGTCGCCGAGTGCGACGACCTCTTCCGGCGAGGGGAACGGGAGGGTGAAGTCGCTCTCACCCGTGAAGCTCTTGGTCGATTCCCGGTCCTCGCCGACGACCGATTCGGGCGGGAACGGCACGCCGAAGACCTGCTCGGCGACCTCCAACATGCCGGGCCCGCCGCCCGGCCGCCCGGCCGCCCCCGGACCGTTCTCGCCGAGCGTGGCGGACGTGGCGACAGGGCAGACCGGCCCCAGCGGGCGGCCCGGCTCGGCGAGCCCGGTGACCGACCCGAGGCGGCGCAGCAGCATGGCGACGTCCGTGCCCTGGGCCCCGTCGTAGGTGTGGAACTCGTCGAGAACGACGTACGCGAGCGCCGAGTCCTGCCACAGCCGCTGGTCCTCGGGGCGCTGGAGGAGCAGGTCGAGCATCTTGTAGTTGGTGATCAGGATGTCCGGCCGGGTGCGCCGGATCTCCTCCCGGTCGACCGCGACCGCCGGATTGGCCCGCTTGAACTCCTGGGACGGCGTGTCGCCGATGTAGAGCGCCGCCCGGACCCCGGCGTCGCGCAGCCGCGTGTCCTCGGCGTCGTCGAGCCGATCGTTGATGCGGTGGGCCTGGTCGGTGGCGAGCGCGTTCATGGGGTAGAGGAGGATCGCCTTGACGCCCTCCCGGCCCGCCTGGCGCTCCCGGAGGCAGTGGTCGAGGACCGGGATCAGGAACGACTCGGTCTTGCCGGACCCGGTGCCGGTGGTGACGAGGGTGGGCCGCGCCGGACCGTGCAGCGTGGACAGCCGCTCCCAGGCGAGCTCCTGGTGCCGGTACGGGGTGAACTTCTCGTCACGGGGATACCAGGTCAGGTGCCGCCGCCAGTCCGTGCCCTCGGCGCTCCGGAAGGGGGTGCGGACCCGCAGGTAGGGCCCGCGGAAGATGCCGTCCTCGGCGTCACCGAGGAAGTTCTCCAGGGCCCGGCGGGTGCTCTCGTCGGCCAGCGCGTACGTCGTCGCGAGGTACTGGCTCAGGCTGGCCCGTACCTGATCGGCGGCGAGGGTGGGACGCACGCGCGGTCCTCCTTGGTGCTGGTGGTGCTGGTGGGAGCGGGGCAGACCGGGGGTGCCCGTTCACCGGTCTACGGTATCGGGGGTGGTGGGCGGCCCCGGGGGCGGCTCCGGCGCCTCAGACGCCGAGCTTCCGCCCGACGTACGCGATGCGCAGGGTGCGCTCCTCGTGGAGCAGCCGGAAATGCATGCGGCCCGGCTTCGGCAGGAAGTCGCAGTGCCATTCGAACAGGCGGTTCTCGCCATCGACGTCGGGGAACCAGCACAGCCGCCGCCGGCCCTCGAACTCGGTGCGGACGTAGGAACGCCACTGGGGCGAGATCGGCTGCCCGACCGGGTCCCAGTCGCTGACCGCGTCCTGGAGCTCTCCGAGCCGCTCGCCCACCGGCCGCACCCACACCTCGGGCAGTTCGGCGAAGTGCTGCTCGGCGAGCGGCGTGAACTGGAGGAGCGGGAAAAGGTCCGAGCGCCGGCCCCACAGTTCGGTGCCGGTCCGCAGGCCTTCGACGGCCTTCTGCCGGTCGGCGTTCGCGCCGCGCCGGATCCACGGCAGGTGGGTGGCGACGTGCTCCCGGCTGGAGGCGTGCGGCACCTCGACCTCAGTGAGCGCGGAGCCGCCGTCCTCGTCGTCGAGGAGTTCTTCGCGGACGAGGGTGAGCCGGTCGGCGTCCCAGCGCGGCTCGACCGGCAGGGAGACGGCGAGGCCGCCGGTCAGGTGGGCCGCCCCGAGCCCGTCGACCGTGTCCCCGTCGTGCCGGTACTCGACGTCGGAGTAGGTCTCCCCCTCGGGGAAGGCCTCGCGATGGGGCCATTTCGTCTGCATTTGGAGCAGGCGCAGGTAGAGGTCCCTGGCGCCCGGGGTGCCGACCCACTTGCCGATGGCGTGCCCCTGGGCCAGCCGCAACGCGTTGACAGGCTCCCGGGAGAAGAGCCGGGTTCCCGCCCGGTCCTCCTTGGCCACCGCGAGGACGGACCTGACCATTTCGGTCATGGCACGGTTGACCCGCTCCGGATCGGCCGTCGTCTCACAGGATCTCTCGTTCAGGAACAGCTGCGGCACGTCTTCCCCTCCGCGACGATGTGTGCGCCTTGTCCCGCCCTCCCCAGGCGGGTGTCAGCCGATGAGCTGGTCGAGCGTGTTCTCCAGCTCGTCGAAGAACCCGGTGGGCCACTGGTCGAGCATCCCGTCCGCGTCGACCCGCGGGCTGACGACCTCCACGCCGGTGCCGTCGCCACGGAAGTAGTGGAACACCGCCCCGTCGGGAGTGATCCGTCCCTGCTTGACGGCGAGCCGCACGCCGTTGATGACGTGGTCGCTGTGGGTCTCCATGATCACCTGTGCGCCCTGCGCAGCGGCTGCGGCGGCGAGCATGGCCATCTGCGTCTGCCCCTGGGGATGCAGGTGCGCCTCCGGGTTCTCCAAGAGGACCAGGGAGCCGGGGCGGGCGGTGAGGCAGGCCACCACGATCGGCAGAACGTAGGTAAGGCCGAAGCCGACGTTGGTGGGGCGGCGGCGCCGGGTGGGGCCCAGCGTTCCCTGGAATCCGTACGAGAGGCGTACGGCGTCGGCGCCCTCGATGGTGTCGGCCCGGATGTCCACCCCGGGGCACAGATCGCCCATCCAGGCGGCGGCCTGGTCGCCCAGGAGGTCGGAGGCGGCACGCGGGTGGTGCAGGGGGCCTTCGGGGACCTTGTCCCCGGCGTGGTGGCGGAGGAAGTTGACGGTGTGTTCGCCGCGGACGCCGAGGAAACGGCGGCCGATGGCCGCGTGGTGGTCGCGCGGGTAGAACTCGGCGGGCGAGATCCGGTCGGCGTGCAGGTACTGGAAGGGGGCGGTGAAGAATGACGGGGATACAGCCTCGGGCCCGGCTGGCCGGTCGTACCCCCCCTCCGAGGTCAACGGCACGTCGACGTCGAGCAGCGGCAGCAGGTTCTGCTCGGGGTCGTATTCGACGGTCCAGCCGTAGTGGTACGGCCCTTCGTCGACGCTGAGGCCGATGCGGGCCTCGTCCCCCGCGAAGTCCTCGTGCAGCACGTCTTCTCCGGTCCCGAGACCGACGAGTTCACCGTTGAGCAGGAAGCCCCGGTTGGCCAGGCCGGGAAGATGTCCGGTCTGCCACGTCCTCAGAGATGGATAGACCACGAGGTCACCGGTCTCGTACGACTGACGAAGCAGCGCGATCGCCTGAAGGACGCTGCTCTTGCCGGACGAGTTGAGGCCGGTGAGGAGGGTGAGCGGGCCCAGGGGCAAAGACGTGTCGCGGAACGCCTTGAAGTTGTGCAGCGTCAGACGGTCGATCATTGCTCAGCTACCCCCCGGAACAACCGTGCCACCTCTTGGAACCTCGTGCGGATCTTCGCCGGGTCCCCGGTGCCGATGGAGATCGACCGGTCGAAGTCCCAGTCCCCCATCAGCTCGACAAACCTTTCGAGCAGAACCCCCCGAGACGCTACCAGCCTCTCCCGTTCCCGCTCATCGAGCAGTGCGAGGTGGACGGCGACCGTCTCGAACAGGGCCTTGTTGATCGGGGAGCGGCCCGGTCCGCCGCGCCACTTGCGGAAGGCGTGCTCGCCGAACAGGTCCTTCGCGCACCGCATGGCCACCCGGAACTCCCGCGCCAGTTCCTCCCGCCGTTCCTCGGTGAGGGCATTGACCCGGTACATCGCGTCGGTCAGGAAGCGGTCGAAGTCCTTCTCGGTGTGCTCGGCCGGGTTGGACAGGCGGAAGGCGAGGAAGCGCAGCACCATCTCCCGGTCGGCCATCCGCTCGTTGGACACGCTCCACCGGGTGGCCTCGCCGAACGACGGGTCCTCGGCGAGGTCCGCGAGGAACGCCCGGACGGGTCCCCGCACCAGCGCGTGCCGCAGCTCCTGCGGCTTCAGCGGCACGCCGCCGGTGTTGATCCGGGAGAACACGTTGTACTTCACGGCCTCCGGGGTGCCCTGCTGCATGATGTGGACCGTGAGCTGGGTCTCGCGCAGCCGGATCTTCAGCCGCCCGGACAGGTCCTGGAACGTGCTGCCGTGGAAGTTCCAGAGGTAGTCCATGCCCCGGAGGGCCAGCGGGCCCAGGCCGGTGATCTCGGGCGCCATGAAACGGGCGATGGCGGTGAGCCGCTGGACGCCGTCCACCACGGCCCACTTGTCCTCGTCGTCCTGGGCCATGTGGAAGTTGGAGATCGGGATGCGCAGCAGCAGCGACTCGATCAGTCGGCTCTGCGCGGCATCGCTCCAGACCCCGGCCCGGCGCTGGAAGTCCGGTGCCAGGTCGATCATGCCCTCCCGCAGCCGGGACAGCAGCAGGTCCACGGTGGTGGTCTCCGTGTGGATCTTGATGCTGTCGGGCCGGAACGGGGCGGAGATGCCGTCGGAATCGCTGTAGGCCTGGCCCGTGCCATCGCCCTCGTCTTCCTCGTCGGAGGGGAGCTCCAGCTCGACGCCGGTCGGCCGGCCGTCGGACCCGATCTCCAGCGGCGGCCCCAGCGGCAGGAAGAGCGCGTCCTGCTCCCCGTCGACGTCCGCCGGTACGGCGTACCCCCGGGGCCCCGCCGGCTGGGCCCGCCCGGTGCCCCGGCCGCCGCCACCCTCCAACTCCGCCATGCTCCTCGTCGCCCTCCGCCGCCCGATGCCGTGCCCGGCCAACCCTATAGACGGCGTCATGGCATGTCAGTGCGACCGTCCGGGGCCGTCGGCGTGGTCAGGGACGCAGATCCAGCTCGGCGACGACCGTCTTGCCGACGGGGACGCGGTCCTGGACGTTCCACCGGTCGGCGAGCGCCTCCACGAGGAGCAGGCCCCGGCCGGACTCCGCCGTCGGCGGGGGCTCGGTACGGGGCACGTCGGGAGTGGCGGGCCGGGCCTCACCCCGGGTGTCGGAGATCTCGATGCGCAAGGTCCGGCCGAGGAGCGTGACGACGACTTCGAAGTCCCGGCCGGGGACACGGCCGTGCGTGACGGCGTTGGCGGCGAGCTCGGCGACGAGCAGGGCGGCGGTGTCGGACGCCTCGCTGCCGTACGGCACACCCCACACGTCGAGTTGATGCAGCGCGAGCCGACGGGCGAGGCGAGCACCGCGCGGGGTGGAGCTGAACCGCTGGGCGAAGACGTGTACCGGGACGAGCTCTTCGCGAATCTTGGAGGTGGGCCTTGGTGCCATGCGCCCAATCTGGTGGCGGATACAGGTCGGCACCACCACTCACTCGCGTACGCAGCGTCAGCGTACGCGTACGGACAGTGGACAGTACTCATCACTCGGCGTAACGATGGAGCCGAGTCAGAAGCGGTACGGCGCGGCCGATGCGCGGGAGGTGGCCGACGGTGGCCTATGAGAACACTGACGACGACGATGCGGAAGCGGCAGAGGGAGGAACGGGCGCGCGATCCAGCGCCGAGCCCGAGGCATCGGACAGTCTGCGCACCTTCGGCGCGGTCGTCCAGGCCCTACGGGAGCACGCGGGCCTGAGCCGCGAGGAGTTCGCCGAAATGGTGCGCTACTCGAAGCACACGGTCGCCTCGGTCGAACAGGGCCGCCGGATGCCGGACAACGACTTCGTGGAGCGTGGGGAGGTGGCGCTCGGGAACACGGGTGCGCTGCGGAAGGCTGCGCCTCATCTGACGCGAAAGGCGGGACTGGCGAGCTGGTTCCGGGAGTGGGCTCGCCTGGAGGCGCACGCACTGACCTTGTGGACGTATGAGTGCCGCGTTCTGCCTGGGCTGCTGCAAACCGAGCGCTATGCGCGAGCCATAACGGAAAGTGTTCCGCCGGTGAAGGACGAAGAGCAGGTGATCAAGCAGGTGACGGCCCGGTTGCAGCGCCAGCGTCTGTTCGACCGCAAACCACCGATCGCGTTCAGCTTCATCGTCGAGCAGGCGCTCCTGGAACGCGGCACGGGAGGACCTGATGTGACGCGGGAGTTGCTCGACCATCTGCTGGAGCAGTCGTCGCAGTTCAACGTCGAGTTGCAGATCATGCCGCGCTACCAGCCGGATCACGCGGGCTTCGACGGGCCGTTGATGCTCCTGGAGTCCCCCGACAACAAATGGTTCGGCTACGCGGAAGGACAGCGCAGCGGCATCCTGATCTCGGACCCGAAAGCGGCCAGCATCATGCTCCAGCGGTATGCAAGACTGCGCTCACAGGCCCTCACCCCCGCGGATTCTAGGAGCCTGTTGAAGCAACTGCGAGGAGCACTATGAGCAGCATCGACGAACGGGCGTGGTTCAAGAGCAGCTACAGCGGTTCCGACGGCGACGCCTGCGTCGAGGTGGCGAAGGGGACACAGCTGATCTACGTCCGGGACTCCAAAGACCAGCAGAGCCCCGAACTCGTCCTCTCCCCCGCCGCGTGGGCCGACTTCATCTCTTACGCCGCCCAGAGCTGACCCCCAGACCGCAAGACAAGCGCCCCGCATCGGACCTGTCCGACGCGGGGCGCTGATGTTCACCGGGAAGGCGGCGTCCACTTCCCCTTGTCGATGGCCTCTTGCAGCCGTTTGGAGAAGTAGGCGTGCGCCTCGCGCATCTCCTTCTCGCGGTTGGCCTTGTAGAAGGGGGCGGTGTAGCCCTCGGGAGGCTCGGGCCGCTCCTTCTTCCGGAAGGCTAGGAAATGCTCGTAGTGGTCCTTTGTCTGGCCGAAGCCAAAGGTGTATCGGTCACCTGCGATCTTTCGTCCATTGGCGTCAAACCAAGTAACCGCGTCGAAGTCCTGCATGATCGGGAACCGGGACTTGTACATGGCCGCGAGCGCGTCTGCGCTCACTCCAAGCCAAACAGCGACCAGGGCATCGATCTCTACCAGTGCGGCTCTGCGCGCGCGCTCACTCCGCAGCGGAGTTGCCCGCTCCCACGTTGGGCCGACCTCGTGAAGAGGCTGCATACCCGACCATTTCACCGCCCATGGCTCGTAGCCTCGCCACGACGGGTCGTAGAGCTCTTCCCAGAGCTCTGTGTAGGCGGATGTGAGGCAATTGAGCCTCAAAGCACGAAGGAGTAGCGCCGACGCCAGCGGGTGACTGCTGGAAGGGACTGGTAGCCGTCGCGCCTGAGCGACATCAAGGTGCCTAACCCGCGTGGTACGCAGAAGGTAGTCGACCGGGATTCCGGACCAGAAACCCGCTGTGAGAGCGGTGGTCCGGTTATCGGTCAACGCCGCACTGCGGATCGCATGAATATGAGCCGGTCCGGGCGGAGCAATTACTGTGTACAAGCTCCGCTCCGTATCGGGAGCGATGAACTCTCGCCATGCCACCCGATAAAACTCCGTGTACGGCCTCCGCAGCCGCCGCAGCAGCTCCGCCTCTATCTGCTCCTCGGTGACATCCGACGGCTCCACTCCGAACCGTCCAGCTGCGGCCTTCCGCGCTCGCGCCACCTCACGCTCGGACGCCTTGAGCTGATCCAGCGTCCTGCCGTCGTCCCACACGTCCTGCTCGGCCCGGTACACCTCGGGTTTGGCAACATAGACGTACTCGGACTCGGGCACAGCGTCGTTCGCCAGAGTCATCGGGTTGAGGCCCAGGACCTCGCCGCCGCCCTGGCTCGGCTGCTTGAACATGGGATTGGCCAGACCGATCTGCGGGCCCTTAAGGATCACCTCGGACCAGTTGGCCGGTCGCCGGACGACGCCCGAGTCATCCGGCGTGTTGTAGTCGATGAGATCGGCCGCCTTGGCTCCGCTCTCGTGGTAGCCGCTGCTGATCTGCGGCTCGTACTCCGCGAGCCGCAGCGAGTAGTCCGCGAGCGCCTCGATCGCCTGCGCCTCCGCCGTGCTCACCGGCGACAACAGCCGGGCCTGACGCACTGGCTGTGCCTCGTCGCCAGTGAGCTTCTGCCAGCGGGCGAGCATCGCCTCGTCCACCCGGACGATCCGCTTGCGGTGCGGTCGTTCGTCCCAGCTCTCGCCGTAGCGGACGCCTGGGTCGGGTGCCGTGCCATCGTCGTCCGCCGACAGGCGCAAGGCGTCAACGGAGAAGAGCCAGGACAGATGGTCAAAGCCGATCTCGCCCGCCTGCCCGTAGATGTGCACGCCGAAGTGACTCGACCGGCCGACGGGCGGCGGGAAGAACCTGTTGCCCGCGTTCACGAAATCACCGTGTATCCGTAGCCTGGTGTAAGCGGCCTCGCGCAGCCGTCCTTCCCGGTCACCGCTGAAGTGCGAGTCCGGGTGGACCAGGCCCACGGAGCCGTTGCTCGCCATGTGCTGCCACGTCTGGCACATGAAGGCCCGATACAAGTCCGGTTGCGTCCCCGCGAGCAGGGGATACACCGGACCGGAACCCAGCATCTCGCCCATACCGCTCGTCGACGCAAGCTCGGCGAGCAAATGCGCGCGTGCCCGCTCCGACTTCAGCAGTTCCTCACGCCGCCGCGTCCGTTCCGCCTTCGTCGGCTTCTCGGTGAGCATGAACCACGGTTCATGCTCGGCGAGGACAGGGTTCTCCTCCCACGTCGGCCGCACCCACGGCGGATTCCCCACCTGGAGATCGAACCCACCCCCCGGCCCCCGGAAAACATGCGCGAAGTGCAGCTCCCAGTGGAAGAAGCCGTGGCCGTCCTCCGCCTTGATGTCCTTCTCCGTCGTGCCGGCGATGTCCTCGACCGTGCTCAGCCAGGGAAAACGGAAGGGCAGGCGGCTGGGCGGGTCCATGCCGAGGAGGCCGTCGAGGCGGGTCTCTATGTCCGACAGGAATTCCAGCGCTCTGTCCACCGGCATGTTCTCGATGCCTTCGAGGGGGGAGCCCTCCGGGTCCCTTGAGCCGAGTAGGGCTTCCAGGAAGTCCAGCCAGTCCCCCATGTTCTGGAGGGGAATGCAGGGGCGGCGTGCGTCGGTGATCTGGGCTGTACGGCCCTCAGGAGCACGCTTTTTCTTGGGGTCCTTCAGGCCAGCTTGCTCGTCCGCGACGCCCAACTCGCCCTGCTCGCCGTCCGGGTTGTCGAACAGTCCGGCCGCCTGCCAGAGCTGGTCCCCGGGCGCGGGTCCGGTCGGCGCCGCCGGTTCCTCCGGGGTGGTCGCCGCGCGGCCCCCGTCCAGCAGCCCCGCCACCGAGGACTCGTCGACGAGCGCGCCGCCCGTTCCGTACACCGGGTCGGTGCCGTCCAGTTCCCCGGCCTTGTCCAGCGGCCAGAACCACAGGGCGCACCACGCGTCCATCACGGTCTTCAGCCGCCAGTACGGCGTGCCCTGCCGGGTCAGGTCGTCGAGGACCTTCTGCTTGTCCTCCGCCTCCGAGGACTGCTCCAGCCAGTCCGCGCCCCAGACGTCGATCCGGCGGGCGACCGTCCGCTCGGAGAGTTCCAGCCGGGTGGCGACCAGCGACCACAGGAATTCGGTGCGCCGGGCCAGGGCCTGCAACCGGCCCAGTTCGGTCTTGTCCGCCCTCCGGCGCCAGTTGTCGTAGCGCTTGCGCCGGGCCTCGTCGCTCTCGTCGCCGCGCTCCTGGAACGGCTTCGGCGCCTTCGGGGCCTTCTGCACTCCCTTGCGCCACTTGCCGAGGGCCTTCGCCGCGTCCTCGGCGAGCTTCTTGGCCTCCGGCTCTGCGGCGACCGCGCCCCAGCCGATCGCGGGCAGCAGGAACTGGTGCACCGCGCCCTCGGGCAGCGGGCCGTCCCGGAAGGGCAGGTCGGCCGGCGGGAGGGTGTTCTTCTTGGCCAGCCACTGGCCGCCGGGCAGGGCGTCCGCCGGGTAGACCTTTCGGCTCGCGCCGATGAGCGAGTTGCCGCGCCGCAGGTGGAGGCCGAACCAGGGGGCCCGCATTCCCGGGTGCATGGAGTTGAGCCAGAGGGAGACCTCCGCGAGCTCCACGGCCGTGGCGTTGAGGTCGACGCCGTACGCGTTGTGCAGGGCGATGTACGCCTTGATCTTCTGGAGTTCGATCTGCCGCTGCTCGGGGTCCACCCGGCGGCCCAGCTCGTGTTCGCGCCGCCTCAGGTACTCGGCGGCGACCTGGTCGATGGCCTCGTTGAGGAACGCGCCCGAGCCGAGGGCCGGCTCGCAGATCTTCCACTCCAGGAGTTCCCTGGCGGGGGTGGTGGTGTCGTGCTGGTCCAGCCGGTGCTTGAGGGCGAGTTCGACCGTGACCTCGGTGAGGGACTTCGGGGTGTAGTACGAGGCGGAGGTCTGGCGGTCGCGGCCGGCCAGGCGGTAGACGAACGTGCCCTTGGGGTGGACCACCCGCTCCGGGCGGCCGGTCTCCTCGTTCGTCCGCTGGACGAAGACGTCGTCCGGGTAGTCCTGGACGCGTGAGGCGGGGACCATCCAGCTGCCGCCCGAGGGGTCGCCGCCCTTGGCGACCTCGTACAGCTCCTCCTCGGCGATGAAGCCGGTGTAGGACATCAGGCCTTCGTACACCGCACCGAGCTGGTTGATGCCGAGCTGGGCGTACGAGATGAAGCCGCCGCGTTCCCGGCCCTTGCCCTTGGTGAGCATCAGGCGGCGCAGCACCTTGTGCAGGGTCTCGTTGCGCAACCGGGTGTCCAGGCACGGGCGGCGCCGCTCGCCCTCGCCGCCCCGGTACTTCGGGTTCTCGATCTGGTCGTCCGCGATGAGGCGGACGGCCTCCTTGGCGAACAGTTCGGAGCGCAGGGCCTCGAAGCGCAGGCCCGCGCTCGTGCTGCGGGCGGCGGCGCGGCGGACGCGGTCGGCCTCGCGGACCCGCTCGGTGTGCTCGGCCTGGGTGATCGCGCCGTCGGCGAGCAGCCGGTCCGCCTCGCTCTCCGCCTCGGCGGCCTCGCGGGCGGCGGCCTCGGCCGCCAGGTCCTCGGGCTCGGTGCCGTAGCGGCGGTGGCCCTTCTCGACCTTCTCGAAGAGCAGGTCCAGCGACTCGTACAGGTGGAAGCCGCGCCGGGAGCGGTCGCCGACGAGGTCGCGCAGGACGAGATCGCCCAGGCGCTGGAGGCCGTACCCCTGCTCGTACTCGGGGTAGTCGGAGGGCAGGATGCCCAGCGCGGGGCTGGCCTCGGCGTACAGGAGGAACAGGATCCGGTACAGGTAGCGCAGCGACTGGCGGCTGAGCTCCTTGGCCAGGCGGGCCGGGTCGTCGAGGTCGGCCGGGGTGATGCCGTTCACCGGTTCGCGCAGGCGGTCCAGGACCTCGTTGGCGATCCACTCGACGCTCAGGCGCAGGCCCTCGCGCAGTTCGGTGGAGACGCCGACGGCGTGCTTGCCGGACTTGTCGAGGAAGCCGGCGAGCGGCGCGGTGCCGCCCTCGGTGGGGACGCGCAGCGAGTCCGCGCCGAACAGCGCGGCGATGGTGTCGAGTTCGCCGCCGTGGCGGTCGTCGCGCCGGTTGAGCGCCGCGTCGAGGCCGGCGGCCAGGTAGCGGCCCTCGGGCCAGGCGAGGCGGTCGGCGAGGACGATGACGCCGCCGACGAGCAGGAGGACGTAGCGCGGCGGGGTGTCGCAGGCGAAGAGGAAGTCGGTGAGGGCCTTGGCGTCCTCGACGGTCGCCGACGCCTCCAGTTGCACCGGGTGGAGCAGGCGGCCGGCGCCGTCCGGGTCGAGGGCGGCGTCGGGCTGGGTGGTCCAGCCGCAGGAGACGGCGTACAGGCCGGGTTCGGCGTGGGCGACCTGGACGGTGTACTCGTGGTCGGCCCGGTGGACGGTGACGGTCTGCTCGTGGGCGTCGGTGTAGCCGAGGGCGTGCAGGGTGTCCAGGTGGAGTTCGGTGACGCGCTTCTGCCAGCCCGCGGGGGCGGGCGCGCCGGGTGCGGCGAGCGCCTCCGCGTCCTGGGCGAGGGCGGCGCGGCCCGCGAAGTAGGGGCCGCGCAGGGCGCGCAGCCCCTCGCGGGGGGTGCGGGCGCGCGGGGGCACGGAGTCGGCGCCGAGACCCTGGCGCTTCGCCTCGGCGACGGCGTCGGCGTGCCGGCGGCGTTCCCGCTCCTCGAAGGCGGCCCAACGGGCGAGCAGGCCGTCCTTGGCCTTGAGGTCCTTGGGGAGGACTTCGGCGAGGTAGTGGGCCGAGAGGTAGTCGCCGTGGTTGACCAGCGAGTCGTACGTCACGTCAGTTCTCCGCCTGGGCGTCGGACGGGTGGGCGTCGGGTGCGTGGGGGCCCGAGGAGTCGGCGTCGTCGTTCCCGGCGTCGGGTGCGAAGGGGCCCGGGGAGTCGGTCTCGTCCGGGGTGCCGGGGCGGTCGAGGACGGCCAGGACGCGCAGCAGCGGGCGGCCGGTGGTGTGCAGCTGGTCCAGGAGCCGGGCCAGTTCGTCGGCGGTCTCCTCGACGAGGCGTTCGCGGCGGCCCGTGATGCCGGGCAGCAGGGACTCCGCACGCCACTGGGCGACGTGCGCGCGGTACTTGGCGAGGGGCTCGCTGATCTGCTCCTCCCACTCGGCCCGTCCCGCGTCCAGGTGGCGGCGGGCCGCGGCGACGGCGGCCGGGACGAGGGCCTGGAGGCGGTCCAGGTCACCCGGTCCGCCGGTGCGGGCGAGCCGCGGGCCGACCTTCGCGTCGCGCAGCGCGTCCGCCATGGGGCGCACCTCAGGCGTCCCGGTGCCGTCGGCGTTGAGCCCGGACACGGCCATCCAGCGCACAACGGTGGGGCGGCCGAGGGCGTTGGAGTGGATGCCCTGGACGAGGAAGACCGGTCCGTCGACGTGCGGGGTGGTGATGACGGGGGCTTCCTGCCGGCCGAACTCGACGAGGACCTTGTCCGTCAGCCACTCCACCACCGGATGGATGTCGGTGAGGAAGGAGACCTCCGGCCACATGGTGGTGCTGCTGTCCCTGGCCTCGGTGAGCTTGCGCTGCGCGAGGGCGCGGTCGAAGGTGACGAGCATCCGCTCGGCGACGCGCTGCTCCTTCAGGTAGGAGGGCGGCAGGGCCTTGAGGCGGTGGAGCAGGTCGGGGGCCATGGCCGGGGAGAGGGAGAAGTACGCGCCGCCCTTGGCGTCGGCGCCGGACGACAGGCCGATCAGGTCCTCGGCGCGCTCCTGGTAGACCTCTTCGAGGGCGGTGTTGACGAAGCCGGCCGTGTCGTCCTCGAAGAGCGAGATCAGCTCGGCGCGGGCGGGCAGTTCCTGCTCGGTGATCGTGTCCACCTGGCCGAACAGGTGGGCTAGGTCGGTGTCCTCGGCCGGGGCGTGCTCGAAGAAGTCCTCGACCGTGCCACCGCGGACGAGTTCCCTGATGAGGCGGCGCTCCTCCTCCTCGGCCCGGTAGAAACCGGACACGGCCTCGGCCGTACCGTCCAGCTTGTGCGCCTCCTCCTCGCGGCGGAGCAGCTTCTCGGCGACCGTGCGGTCGTCCTTGGCGCCGGGGACGGACGAGGTCAGGATCAGCGCCCGGAACTGGGGCTCGTACTTCTGCCCGTACCGGTCGATACGGCCGTTGCGCTGCTCGATGCGGATCAGCGACCACGGGATGTCGTAGTGGATCAGGTGGTGGCACTGGCGGTGCAGGTTGACGCCCTCGGAGGCCACATCGCCGGTGAACAGCAGCCGGACGGAGGTGTCGGCGAGACCGAACGCCTCCAGCACCTTGGCCTGCTCGTCGTCGCTGAGGCCGCCGTGCATGACGGACACGGCCTTCGACGTTCCGTCGGCTCCGACCGGGAAGCCCAGCCGGGCGGGGACGACCTCGGCCAGCCACGTGAGCGTGCGGACGCGTTCGGAGAAGACCACGGCGCGGGTGGTGGACCGGGGGCCCACACCGATCTCCTTGAGCTGCTCGACGAGTGCGTCGAGCTTGGCGGAGTCGCCGGGGGCGGTGCCGTCGCCCATGCCCGCGATGATCTCTTGGAGCCGGGCGAGGGCCTGCTGTTCCAGGCCGATGGCCGGATCGGGCGTGAGCCCCTTCTCCTCCGCCCTGCGGACCCGGTCGCCGAGCGTGGCGATGCGGTTGCCGACCGTCTCGCCGAGGGCGACGTGGGAGGAGAGGAAGGTCTTGAGCAGGTTGTAGGCGAAGAGCTGCTCGGTGGCGACCGAGGTCCGCTCCTGGTCGGCCGTGCCGAACTCCGTGCTCGTCGGCGGGGCGGGGAGCCAGTGCTCGGCCAGCTCGGCGAAGATCTTCTCCTCCGCCTCGGTGGCGGCGCAGTGCAGGGAGACGGTGGGGCCGCGGTCGGGCCATTCGGTGCCCATCTCATCCCGCACCTCGGGGCTGATCTTCGTCCTTCGGATGTAGAGGTGCCCGAGGTCCTCGGCCGGGTCGTACCGCTCGGGATCGGCGATGGCGGCCGGGTCGAGCAGGGAGATCAGGTCGGCGAAGGAACGCTTGTCGCCGTTGTGCGGGGTCGCGCTGGCCAGCAGCAGGGCGTCCGTGCGCGGCGCGAGGATCTCGGCGAGGGCGCGGCGCTGGCTGCCGGGGTTGATCAGGTTGTGGGACTCGTCGATGACGACGGCGTCCCAGCGGATGCGTTCCAGGTGGTGCCGGTACTGGCCGATGTTCTTGAGCGTGTCCACGGAGATGATCACGCGCTTGTAGTGCGTGAACGGGTTCCGGCCCGCCGGGATCTCCCGCTGGATGCGCTGGATGCCCAGGGAGTCGAGCCGCACGAGGGGGATCGAGAAACGGGTCCACAGCTCGTGCTGGAACTGCTCCAGGATGCTCTGCGGGGTCACGACCAGGATGCGCTCGCCACGGCCCCGGCGGATGAGCTCCGCGAGCGTCAGGCCGATCTCCAGCGTCTTGCCCAGGCCCACGACGTCGGCGATCAGCACCCGCGGGCGGAGGTTGCGCATGGACAGGGCGAGCTCGGCGGGGCGCTGCTGGTAGACGAGCGGGTCCAGCAGGAAGCGGTCGGCGAGGGCGAGGCCCCGCTCCGACTGGGGCAGCGGCGTCTTGCGCAGGACGGCTTCCAGGAACAGGCGGCTGCGCCGGAAGTAGGAGGAGGTGTCGGGGATCAGGCGGGTCTTCTCCGGATCGAGCAGCTCCACCCTGTCGATCCCGCTGAAGAAGACGGCCTCCTCGTCCCGGACGAACTCGGAGACGCCGACCGCCTCGATCCGCTCCCCATCGTGATCGGTCGAGGTGGTGTTGCGGACCAGCCACTCCTCGTCCCGTACGAGGATCTGCGCCCCCGGCGGGTACCGGGTCCCGTCCTGCGTCGCCCCCTGGTCGGTCACCTGCGGCCCCTCCGTCTTTCCGTTCCTCGTGCGGTCCTGCGACCGCAAGTTTGTCACGGGGCGGAAAAAGAGGGGGCTGTGCGGGCTTCGGCGAGCGAATGTGAGCAGCTCAGAAGCGTGCCTCGCGGGCGTACGCGGCACGGATGCGCTCGGCGATGCGCAGGGGGGTCGAGGGGCGGACGGCGGTGGCTCTGCCGCTCGGGGGCGGGGGCCCGTCCGGTCCGGGGACGACGGGCTGCGGGGTGGAGGGAACGGCGGCCTCCTCGGCTTCCTCCTCGGTTTCCTCCTTGGCGGCGTTCTGCTCGTCCCCGGCCGGTGCCGGCGCGCCCGGCTGCTCGTCGTCCTCCACCGCCGCCGCGTCGACGACGGTGGGTGTGTAGGCGGGGTCGACGGCGGTGGGCGCCTCCGGTGCGGGGAGCTGGGGCGCGACGATCTCGGGCGTGAGGTCGGTGAGGCGGTACTTGGCCTGGAGGGCGGTCAGGCCCTGGCCGCGGATGACCTGCACCAGCCGTTCGATGACTTCGGGCAGGGCCGGCCGGGCGCCGGGGTCCGGCGCGAGCATGTCCGTGATCAGGGACCCGAGCTCCGGTGGCAGGCCCGTCAGGTCGGGCGGAGTCTCCGGGTCCTCGATCTTCAGGGCGACGGCCTGCCACGTCGGCCCCTCGTAGGGGTAGTGCCCGGTCGCGGCGAACAGCAGCACCGCACCCAGCGCGTAGACGTCGGCCGACCGGTCGAGTTGCTGCTCGCCCCGGGCCTGCTCCGGCGGCATGCACAGCACGCTGCCGACGACGAAACCGGTCGCCGTCAAGGTGGTGCGGCGCTCCGCGAGCACGGCGAGACCGAAGTCGATCACCTTGGGGCCGTACGGGGACAGCAGGATGTTCTGCGGCTTCAGGTCACGGTGGAGCAGCCCCGCGTCGTGCACCGTGCCGAGGCCCTCCGCCAGCAGTGCCCCGAGGCTGGCCGTCTCGGCGAGCGGGAGCGGTCCGCGCCCGGCGACAAGGGTGCGCAGATCCGGCCCGGGGACGTACTCCACCGCGAGCCACGGCTGATCGGCGTTCGCGTCGGCCCCCACGAAGGCGGCGACGAACGGCCCGTACACCGTGCGCAGGCTCTCCACTTCGGACAGGAAACGCGCGCGGGTGTCCTCGTCCAGGACGGAGGGCTTGATGACCTTCACGGCCGCTTGGTGGCCGGCCGCGGACTCGCCGAGGAACACCTGGCCCATACCGCCGGCCCCGATCCGGCAGACGAGAGCGAAGCCGCCAATCTCCTTCGGGTCCCCGTCCCTCAGTGGCTCCACGGTGCTGTGCCCTCCTTGTGGCCTGTGCGCTTGCGGCCTGTGCGCGCCGCTCTGGGCACGAGCTGCCTGGGTCCCAGCAGTTTATGCAAGGCCGCCCGGCTCCCTCTGTGGCGCTCGTCCGTACCGACGCCTATACGACCTGAGCAGAACGGAGAGGTGGGCGGTGTACGCATCCAGCGCCTCCAGACGGCTGCCTTGACGGCAGCCGCAGCCGTGCGGAATGCCCTCATCGAGGCGCGCGGATCGGAGACGCACGATCCGCGTCTCCGCGATCACCGCCCATACCTGGTGTGCGCCCGGCTCCCGTGCCGGCGAGTCTTCGGGCTGACCTCGGGTGCCGACGAGCATGATCTTGACCCCGACCACCGGTCCCAGCGCTCGTCGCGGGCTGTGCCAGGCCGTCCCCATTCCGCCGGCGCCGAGCGGGTGGCTCAGCCCTCTCGCCCTCAGACCGCCCGGTCCCGGCCGAGCGGGTCCCCTGCCACCGGCACGGTATGGACGCCACGTACGACTGTGCGCAGGTCCGGCAGACGGAGATCGGTGCCTCGTCCACCAACCAGGGACCTGACTGTTCGTCACCACACGACCTCTGATAGGTGTTTCGGCGGGGTACGGGCACAGCCCCGTAGCGGTGTCCCCTCGGCACCGCAGGGAGGACGCACATGAGCACCATCACTCGGGCCGAGATCCTCGCCGTCGAGCAGAAGGCCGTGGACCACGCGTACGACTGCTACGCCGCGCGACTGGCCGAGATGGACGGGACCTCGGCCGCCATGGCATCGGCGACCGGCAAGGACGGCATCGCCAACCGGGTCGAGGCGGAGGCGCGTGCCGCCGCCTACGGAGGGCTCGGCGACCAGGCCCTCGTCTTCGCCCGCGTCGACGCGCCGGAGGAACCCGGCGCGGAGCCCCGCCCCTGGTACATCGGGCGTCGAGGCGTACGGGATGCCTCCAACGAGCCGGTGGTCCTGCTGTGGACCAGCCCGTTGGCGAAGAGGTGGGCGCAGGCACTGCCGGAGGACCCGGGTGAGGTGGTCCTGCGGCGCCAGTAGCGCTGCGTGCAGCGTGTCGTCGAGGGCTATTTCGACGAGATCGCCCCGCCGGTGCGCGAACCCGCTCCCACAACCGTCCCGGAGCCGCGGCCGGCCGCTGACGAAGGCGTTGCGGCAGAGGAAGTGGGAGAGGGGGCGGCGGAGGATGTGGCAGAGGACGCGCAAGGAGTCTCCGTTCCGCCACCGGCTGAGCACCGTGCGCCGGCCCCCACTCCCGGCGACGTCGTCCGGCGCCTGCGGCGGAAACCGCCGCAGCCGGACGACTTCCTGCTGCGGGAACTCCAACGTTCCCGCGGTGGCCGTATGCGGGACATCGTCGAGACCATCCGCCGTGACCAGATGGACCTGGTGACGGGCTCCCCCTCGGACATCCTCGTCGTGCAGGGCGGTCCCGGCACCGGCAAGTCCGCGGTGGGCCTCCACCGCGTGACCTGGCTCGTCAACAACGAGCACTTCAAGGCCCAGGACATCCTCGTCATCGGCCCCCACCAGCGGTTCCTGGACTACGTCGGCCAGGTCCTGCCCACCCTCGGTACCCGGGACGTCAACGCCGTCCAGCTGAGCCGGCTGCTGGAGGGCGAGGTCCTCGGTACCGACTCCCCGCAGGCCCGGCTCGTGAAGTCGGACGAACGCATGGCGGCCGTCCTGCGGCGCCGTGTCGAGAAGGACTACCGTCCCGAAGCCCTCGACGGCCTCACCACCGCGCCCGCCTTCGAAGGCGACGAGCCCGCGATCGTCGTGACCGCGGGGAGCACGACCCTGCGGGTGCCGCGGTCGGAGGTCCTGGCGCTCCTCGACCAGGCCCACGGCGGCGACGGACCCTTCCGGGAACGCCGTGACCGCTTCCGGGGCCTACTCGTCGACCGTCTCCTCCAGGAGCTCGCCGACATCGCGCCCCGGCGCGGACAGCCCAGCACGATCCGCCGCGACCTGGAGCGCAACCGCCGGGTCGAGCGGCTCGTCGAACGCGTCTGGCCGTCACCCGGGCCTCGGGAGGCCCTGCGCACCCTCTACGACTCACCCGACCTCCTCCGCGTCTGCGCCGAGGGAATCCTCGACGAGGACGAGCAGGCCGCCCTGCTCCGCGCCCGCGCCGCCAGCGCCGACGCCGACCCGTGGACGCTCGACGATCAGGTCTGCCTCGAAGAGCTCGGGGTGCTCATCAGCGGGGACGCCCCGAGGCGGTACGGGCACATCGTGATCGACGAGGCACAGGACCTCACTCCCATGCAGGCCCGTGCCCTGCGACGGCGCCGCGCCGTGGGCGGCTCCATGACCGTCCTGGGCGACCTGGCACAGGCGACGGGCCCCCACATCCCGACGAGCTGGGACCGCACCGGCGCGCTCCTGTCCGACCACGGCGACTGGCGCGTGGCCGAACTCCATACGAGCTACCGCGTCCCTGCCGAGATCATGGAATTCGTCGCCCCGCTCGCGCGGGCGGTCGCGCCGGCACTGCCCTACCCGCGGGCCGTGCGGGAGGCGGGCGAAGACGCCGTGCGGACGGTGGCGACCGAGCCGTGGCAGCTCCTCGACGACACCGTCACCCAGGTGACCCGCCTGGTCGGTACCAGTGACGGCAGCACCCTCCGTTCCGTCGCCGTCATCGTCCCCGACGACTCCGACTGGCTGGACGCGATCAGCCGCAGGATCGACGAGTGCGGCGACATCGGCGAGCAGCACCGCGAGGCCGTCTCCGTCCTGGCCGCCGCCCAGGCCAAGGGCATGGAATACGACCACGTCCTGGTCATCGAGCCCGCCACCATCGCCGACCGGGGCCCCGCCGGTCTGCGGCAGCTCTACGTGGCCCTGACCCGCAGCACCCAGAGCCTGACCGTCCTGCACACCGCCCCGCTCCCGAAGGTGCTCCTTGGCTCCAAGAACGACGGGGAGCCGGCGGAATCCGACGCCCAGCCGCATGACGCCGAGGGACGCCTTCCCCGGATCGGCACCGATGTCAGGGTGGAGGTCGTCGGGCGGACCCCTGGCGGTCGCTACAAGGTCAGGCCGCTGTCGCCCGTGATCGACCGACCGCTGGTTCTCACCGTCCGCCACGGATCGGTCCCTCCGGGGCTGGGCGAGAAGCTGAATTGCTGGGTCTTCGCGAACGAGACGAACCAGACGCTGCTCACGGCCGATCAGCGCGGCCGTTCACCGATCTCGGCCCGGATGGCGGGGCGCTATCTCGCGGCACTGAGCGTGCTCGGTGAACTGATCCACAGCGACGGCGACGTCCCCGATGCCCGCAGTCGCCTCTCCGAGCTCCAGGGCATGGCCAACCGCATTCTGAGGCGGGACCAGGCCGACTGGGTCGACGTACTGCACCTGTTCGGTGATCCGGACAGAGACAGCCTCGTCGTTCTGCGCGACCTCGCCACGACGACCAACCGCGCGCTCAAGGACGGCACCCTGGAAGCGGGGCGCCTCAAGGAGGACATGGTGGCCTCCGGTTGGGCGGAGCCCCTCACCGAAGCAGGACGGGCGCTCCGGGCCCGCTTCGCCACTGAGGCCGAGCAGCAACCCGACGACACGGTCCCCGTCGCCCCGCGGCAACCCGAGCAGAAGGAAGAAGTACAGATGACCACCGCGGACACCACCTCCGCCAGACCGGCCCCGCCCCCTCAGGCGGCCCCAGCTATTCAGGCGACCCCGACCGCTCAGGCGACCCCGACCGCTCAGGAAGGCCTCCTCCGCGCGCTGGAGGCGGCTGCCGCCGCCGACCGCGCGTGCAAGAAGCACGAGGCGGTCCGGCATACGCTGAAAGGGGCCCTCCTCTGGGCAGACCTCCAGCCGACCGACTCCGCGGTCGTCGACGTCAGCTGTGTCACCGAGCGCGGCCTCTTCCTCTACGAGGCTTTGGGCCCCGGCTGTTCCGCTTACGCCGACCTCCGCTCCGGCGCGGCCCGGCTGATCGAGATCAACCACACGCTGCCCACGCCGGCCGACCGCCTTCACCTCGTTCTCTGCGAACCGCCCGCCGAGGAATGGTCCGCGGCCACCCTTCGCGACGTCTTCAACGTCCACGTCATCTGGCACAGCCCCGAAGGATGGGGCGGGCAGGACACCGACATCGCTCTGGGGTCTCCCGGGGCGTGATGTGCCGGAGAGGGGACGGTCGGCGGGGGTGGTGCTCCTGTTGGGGTTTTCGGCGGCCGGTCAGGCCCGGCGCGAGATCATCTGGCGCTTCGTGCAGTGCCGGTCCACCGTCCGGGGAGTTTCGGCTACCCGTCCGCCTCAGAGTCGTCAATAACCCACAACTATCGGCGGGTGCACGGGGGTTGGCATGGCGAGAGCATGGATGGTGCGTGCCGGAGCCGACGGGGAACGGGAGGAGGCTTCGCTGAGCGAAGGACTCAGCATCGCGGGGTGGCCGGAGCTCGGTGATCTCACGCACTGTGTGTCCTGGGACGGCCTGGGGGCCGAGCTCGGCAAGGCCTATCCGCGCGAGAGCCCGCGGGTGCTGAGCAACTGGCAGGGGCAGCTGTGGCGCTTCCGGTCGGTCATGGCCCCGGGCAACCTCATCGTGCTTCCGCGGAAGGACGGACATGTCGCCATCGGCTACCTCACCGGCGACTACCGCTACCGCGCCGACCAGGCGCCGGGATTCCGGCATGTGCGCGCCGTCCACTGGAAGCGCCCCGACACGCCGCGGAATGAGATCCGTGCCGGTCTGCGGGCCACGCTCGGTTCCCTCCTCACCGTGAGCCAGCGGACGTAAGGCTCACCCCAGCCGGCCGGACTCGCTGGCCGGCTGGTCACGCGCTGGGGGAGGGCCGACCCCAGCCCCCTCCAAAAAAACCGCTCAAGCCCCACCCCACCCACCCCGCAAAGCCAGCACACAGTTGTGCCCCCCGAACCCGAAGGAATTGCTGAGGACGACACCGCCACCCGTCGGCAAGGGCCGCGGAACGTGCGTGACCACGTCCAGGTCGCACGCGTCATCGGGGTCGTCGCACCCGATGGTGGGCGGGATACGGCCGTGGTGGAGGGTGAGGGCGGATGTCACGGCTGCCACGGCGCCGGCCGCTCCCTGGAGGTGGCCCAGGTTGCCCTTTATCGCGGTTACCGGGAGGGGTGGGGCCTGTCGGCCGCGTTCGTTCAGGAGGTGGTGTAGGGCCGTGGCCTCGGCCAGGTCGCCTTCGATGGTGGCGGTGGCGTGGGCGTTGATGTGGATGACGTCCGCCGGGGACGCGTGCGCGTCGGCCAGGGCTCGGTGGAGGGCGCGGAGGATTCCCTCGCCCGTGGGGTCGGGGGCGGCGATGTGGTGGGCGTCGGCGGACAGGCCCCAGCCGGCGGCCTCGCAGTAGACGCGTGCGCCGCGGGCCCGCGCGTGTTCCTCGGATTCCAGGACGACGAGCCCGGCGCCCTCACCGTGTACGAAGCCGTCCCGGTCCTTGGCGAAGGGGCGTGAGGCGCGGGTGGGCTCGTCGTCGCGTGTGGACAGGGCACGCATCGCGGAGAAGGCGGCCATGACGGAGGGGGTGATGGCCGCTTCCGTTCCGCCGGCCAGGGCGAGGTCGAGGTGGCCGTGGCGGATGCGGTCGATGGCCTGGCCGATGGCCTCGGTGCCGGAGGCGCAGGCGCTGACGACGGTGCGGGCCTCGCCGGTGATCCGGAGGTCCAGGGAGACCTGGGCCGCCGCCTGCGAGGGGACGGTCATGGGGGCGGTGAGCGGGGGCACGTTCCGCGGGCCCTTGTCGCACAGCCGCCGGTCGCCGTCGACCAGGACGGGGGCGCCGCCGATGATGGTGCCGAGGCAGACTCCGACCCGTTCCGGGGAGATGCCGCTCTCCACGGTTCCGGAGGGGGCGAAACCCGCGTCCCGCCATGCCTCGCGGGCGGCGATCACCGCGAACTGGGCGGCGCGGTTCATCCGCCGGGCCTGGACCCGGGGCAGCAGCTCGGCGGGGTCGGCCGGTACGGTCGCGGCGATGCGCACGGGCTGGCCGGAGAACTCCGCGCCTTCCAGTGTCCGTACGCCGCTGCGGCCTTCGAGGAGTCCTTGCCACAGGGCCGGGACGCCGACACCGAGCGGGGTGATCGCTCCCAGGCCGGTGACGACCACCCGGCGCGGTGTTGTCCGGGTCACTCCCGGCCGGTCGCCGGACGGGGGCGCGTACTGCATGGGGATCCGCTTTCCTGTTGTCGCGGTGATGCAACTGCCTTGCGTTGGGCGGGCAGTTGGGGTGGTCGGCTTGCAGGGAGCCATTTCCGGGACCCGTGCCAAGGCCTTGAGACTCTCGTCACTTTCCGTTTTCTTCGTGCGCGCTTAGAATCGCGCCCATGACGAGGGGTGATTTAAGGTCATGGAACTGCCACACCTTCTGCGGTTCTGGCGGGTCGATGCGGGAATAAAGCTCGGGCGCGGAAAGGCGATTCCGCAAAAGGAAGTCGCCGAACGCATGGGCGTGAGCGAACGCTGGTACCGCAGCCTGGAAGCCGGGGGCTCCATAGTGCTTTCCAGCGATATGCTGAGCCGGCTTACCGAGGCGCTTGCCCTGGGGCCCGACGAACGCATGGTCCTATACAGTCACGCGGTCGCCGGTGCCGCCGGGATCACTCTCGCGGACGAGGCGGGTGAGACCGAGAATCAGCTCGCGCTCTTGCGGCTGGTCTCGGCGCAGAGCGGATTCCCGGCTTATCTCACCGACGGTTCCTGGAACATGCTGGGTTACAACGCCCTCATGGCCGCCTGGTTTCCGTGGGTGCGTGAGCCGGGCGCCAATCTGCTGCGCTGGGCGCTGACCGATCCCTCGGCCCGTGAGCAGATGCTCGACTGGTGGCAGCACGCCGAGGTGTATCTCGCGATGCTCCGGTTCGCCCTGGCCACGAGCTCTCCCCGCAGCGCCTTCCTCGACGGGCTGCTCGAAGAGATCCTGCGGGATTCCCAGTGCCGCCGGCTCTGGGAGCAGGGGCCGAAGGTCGTCGCCTTCCGCCAGGGTCACCGGTACCGGCTAAACCTTCCGCACGTCTCCCCCGAACAGATCAGCGTGACCTCTCAAGTGCTTCTCCCCGCCTATCAACACGGCCTCCGCTGCACCTTGTTGCTGCCGTAGCCACACCTTACACACGGCGTCCCCGGTGTGAACCGGCAAGTTTTTGCCTGTTCCCCTTCACCTCAGGCGACCGGCAATTTTTTGCCGGTCGCCTTTCCTTTTGTTCCGCTTCGGGAAACTTCGGAAACCTTCGGGAAGCTTCGAGAAATCACCAACGGTGGCGAATCCGGACAACACCGGCCGGCGGCAAATTCTTGCCGGTTGACGGCCCCTTCCCCCACTGGCAGCATCCGCGTCTCGCGAACTTTTTTTCGGACCATCCCGAAGGTTTCAGAGAAGTAATGGCACTGCAATTTGCGAGTGCGGCCAACCGGACCATTCTCGTTCGCCGTCACCAGAAACGCCTCGACCAGGCGTTCGTCACCGCCGAGTACCGCAGCCGTTTCCGTACCTGGGAACGCGTCGCCACCGTCCGGAACGCCCCCCTGCGGGCGCTTGAGGACGACGGTGAGCTGTTCTTCAGCCCCGAACTCGTCCCCGCCCTGTCCCACCCGCTGCTCCAGCGGGCCGAGCCGCGCGTCCGCGAGGCGGTGCTGATCCACCGTCTCTACGAGTACCTCCGGTTCACCATCGACCTGGAGCAGAGCGCGGTCATCCCGGTCACCGGGCACATCAGCCGCGGCATGTCCGGGCTGGACCTGCCCGAGGGGATGCGCGCGGACGCGTTCAAGATCGTTACGGACGAGGCCTGGCACGCCCAGTTCACCTACGAGATCCTCAGCCAGGTCCGCACGCGCACCGGTGTCGCCCCGGCCCTCCCGGCCGCGCCCACGTTCACCGCGGAGCTGGCCCGCATCCACGAGGCCCTGCCGCCGGAGATCCGCGGCCTGGACGAGATGCTCTTCGCGATCGTCAGCGAGACGCTCATCTCCTCGGTGCTCGAAGACCTTCCGCGGGACGAGCGGCTTCCCGAGGGGGTCCGCGAGATGGTGGCCGACCACGCGGTGGACGAGGCCAAGCACCACACCTACTTCTCCACGCTGCTGCGGTACCTGTGGCCCTCGATGACGCGCAAGGAGCGGGAGCTGGCGGGCCCGTACATCCCCCAGCTGATCTTCGCGTTCCTGGAGCCGGACTACACGAGCGCGGCGCTCGGGCTGCGGGCCGCCGGCCTGACCGGCCCGGAAGTGGAACAGGTCATGAGCGACGTCTACGCGCGCGACACGATCGTGGCCGATGTGCGCCGCGGAGCCGCGCCCACGCTGCAGTACTTCGTCGAGGCCGGCGCGCTGGAGCACGGCGCGACCCTGGAGGCGTTCCAGGAATCGGGGCTGATCGTATGAGGACGGCCATGGTCCGGGCGGCGCACGTCCTGACGCCGACGGTCACCCGGTACTGGATCTCCCCGCCGCCCGGCGGCGAGCGGCTTCCGGTCGCCGTGCCCGGCCGGCACGTCACACTGCGGGTCGGTCCGCGCGTCAAGACCTTCACGGTCGTGGCCGCCGACGAGGACGGCTACGAGCTGGCGATCCGCAACCGTCACCAGGGCGACCGGCGTGACCACCTCTCGCCCCGCCTGCACGTCGGGGCACCCGTAAGGGTCTCCGCGCCGAGCGGGCGGTTCACCGCCGAGCACTCCGCCCCCTTCACGCACTTCCTGGCGGCGGGCGTGGGCGTCAACCCGGTCCTGGCGGTCCTGGACGGTGGGCGGCTGCGCGGGTGGCGGCTGGTCTACGTCGACCGGGGCGCGGCGGAGTTCCCGTTCCTCGGGCGCCTGCGGGAGCTGGCGCGGGAGCAGGACGGCACCGTCGTCACCCTCGACACCGAGACCGAGGGCCGTCCGGACTGGGCCGAGGTCGTCACCGCGATCCCGGTCGGCGCCGTCATCGGCGTGTGCGGTCCGCCCGCGATGGTCGCGGCCGTGCGCGCCGCCGTCGACGAGGTTCCCGGGGCGCGGCAGCTGATCACCGACGGGCCCGCGGGCGGCACCGCCGACATGCCCCGCGCCGTGGAAGTCGAGTGCGTCAAGACCGGCGTCACCTTCGAGGCCGCCCAGCACCAGCCGCTGCTCGACGCGCTGAACCGCAACGGGGTGGCCGTCCCGTCCTCGTGCCGTCAGGGCATCTGCGGGACGTGCGAGGTCGAGGTCCGCGCCGGGCGGATCGACCACCGCGACGAGGTGCTCACCGACGAGGAGAAGGCCGAGTCCGGCTACATGCTCCCGTGCGTCAGCAAGTCGATCGGCCGGCGGCTCGTCCTCAACGTCTGACGCCCCTCCCCCGCCTCCGCCTCCGCCTCCGTCGGAAAGACCCCGGGCTTCCACCCCTCCGGAAAGACCTTGCTCCCTCACTGCTCCGGAAAGACCCCGGTCTTCCACACCTCCGGAAAGACCCCGGCCCCCATCCACCTCGGAAAACCCTTGCTCCCCCACCCCTCGGAAAGACCCCTGTGAACCAGCTCATCACCGGCTACACGAGCCGGATCGGCTTCGACGCGCCACTGGAGCCGACCCTCGCGTGCCTGCGGCGCCTGCACGAGGCGCATCTGTACCGCGTCCCCTTCGAGAACTTCAGCATGCACCGCAACGCCGAGCGGGGCCTCACCGAAGAGGCGCTCCGCGAGGTGATCGTGGACCGCCGCCGGGGCGGGATCTGCTTCGAGACGGGGCGGATGATGCAGTCGCTGTTCGACGCGTGCGGACTCGACTACGAGATCCGGCTCGGCAGCGGCTGCGAGCCGCACCCCACCCCGGCCACCCACCAGGTCTTCGTCGTGACCGTGGACGGCGAGCGTTGGCTGTTCGACATCGGGTACGGCGCCCGGGGCCCGCGGGGCCCGGTCCTGCTCGCGGACGGCGCGGAGCTGGCCCACCCTGCCCTTTCCACCAGGGTCCGCCTCGACCACGCCGGTGGTGCCCCGGTGTGGACGGTTTCCATCAAGGAGCACGCCGTCAACGCCACCGAATGGCAGGACATCTACCGGTTTGTCGACACTCCGGCCCGGGCGCTCGATCTGGAGATGGCGCACTTCTACACGACGGCCTCGCCCCACAGCCTCCTGAACCGGCACAAAGTAGCGAGTATCCCCACTCCCACCGGCCGGGTGAGCGTGCGGGACGGGCACCTGACGGTCGTCGCGGACGGCGGCAGCACCACCACGCCCATAGACGACGGCGCGGAGCTCCAGGAACTCGTCGGCCGGTACTTCGGCATCACCGTCTCCGCCCACGACCTCGGGATCGAAAGGTAACGAGCCCATGCACTTCTTGACCGTACCGGGCTACACGGGTTCCGGATCGGACCACTGGCAGACGCACTTGGAGAGCACCTACGAGGGCTTCTCCCGGGTGATCCAGGACGACTGGGCGAGCGTCGACCGCGACCGCTGGGTCGCCCGGCTCGACGAGACCGTACGCGCCCTCGACGGCGAGGTCTTCCTCGTCGGCCACAGCTGCGGCTCGGTGACCGTCGCGCAGTGGGCCGCGACGCGCTTCGACCGCCGGGTCGTCGGCGGCCTCCTGGTCGCCCCGGCCGATGTCGAGGCGCCCGACACGCTGCCCGCCATCAAGCCGCAGGCGCCCCTGCCCGCCACCGCGCTGCCGATGGCCTCGCACCTCGTGGTGTCCGACAACGACCCGTTCCTGTCCCTGGAGCGGGGCAGGGCCCTGGCGAAGACCTGGGGCAGCACCGTCGACGTCGTCCCGGGTGGCGGGCACCTGGCCACGCGGGACGGCTACGGGCCGTGGGACCACGTGGCCCGGCTGATCGAGCGCTACTCCGGCACGACGCTGGAGACGACCGAGGGACGTGTCCGTTTTGCGCGGTAAGCTCGCGGCGGTGCCCCGGCCCGTCTACTTCTACCTGGCCGCCTCGTTCTTCATGGGCCTCGCGAACACCATCTTCGACGTGGTGTTCAACTTCTACCTCGCCGAACGCGGCATCAGTGAGGGCGACGCCGGCCTGATCTACGCCATCGCCACCGGCGCCATGGCCGTCGCGGTCGTCCCGCTCCTCCTCCTCGGCCGGTACGTCTCGCAGCGGGCCCTGCTCATCGGGGCGTCGGTGCTCTACACCGTCCCCTTCGCGGGTCTGCCCTTCGTGTCCTCGGTCGCCTCGGCCTCCGTCGTGCTGAGCCTCATCCTGTCGGGCATGCTGGGCCTGCTCTCGGTGGGCAACGCGATCGCCGGCGCCCAGGTCCCGGAGTCCGGGCGCACCCGCCTGTTCAGCACCTTCTTCATCTGCTACCTGGGCGCGGGCGTCATCGGGTCGGCCCTGGTGTCCGGGATCAGCGGCCTGCTGCACACCGACGCCCTCGACAAGTACCGCTTCTTCCTGCTGCTGTCCTTCGTCGCCGCCTGCCTGATGCTCGTCCTGCGCATCCCCTCGGCACGATCGGTCCCGAAGACGGCCGCGAAGGTCGCGCACACGGCGGCCGAAACGCCGGGCGAGAAGCGGAACTTCGTGACGCTGTTCGTGGCGGCCGGGTTCCTGGGCGCGTCGATCGCGCTGTTCTTCCGTTTCGCGAACGTGCTGTTCTCCCAGATCTACGACATATCGGTGAGCGACATCTCGCTGATCCTGGGCAGCGACAAGATCATCAGCATCTTCGGTGCCATCTTCGCGCCCGTGCTGGTCAAGCGGTTCTCGCTGCGCCCGAGCGCCGTGTTCTTCGGCGTGCTGGCCGTCCTCGGCCTCGTCCTGCAGTCGCTGACGGTCCCGCTGATCGTCTTCATCGTGCTCTACCTGCTGCGGCTGCTGTTCAACTACTGCCTGATGCCGCTGCTGGACACGGTCGCGATGGCGGGCTTCGCGCCGGCGCGGCAGATGGTCTCGATCGCCCTGCGGCAGTCCTCGTTCTATCTGGGCGGCGCCGTCGCCGCCGCGGTCTACGGCGGGCTCCTCGACGGCGGGCGGTGGCAGGCGGCCCTGTGGGTCTCGGCGGGCTGCGCCCTGGTCGGGTCCCTCGCGATGGCCCTCGTACGGAACGCCGGGACCGCGCCGCGGACCGCCCCCGAAGAGAAGGTTCTCGAACATGCCTGACGCGCCGGACACCAAGACGCTCGTCGTGGTGGACCCGTACTCCAGCGGCTCGGTCTTCGCCCGCCGCGCGAAGGAGCGGTACGGCCTCGACGCCATCGCCGTCCTGACCTCTCAGACCCTGCCGCCCTCCCTCCTCGCGAGCCACCCGCGCCAGGACTTCGCCGCGGAACTGCGGTTCTCGGACGTCGCGCGGACGGCGGCGGAGATCGAGCGCCTGTGTGGCGGTCGCCGGCCGGACCACCTCGTCTGCGGGTCCGAGCCGGGCGTGGAGGTGTACGACGCGCTGGCCGCCCACTGGGGAATGCGCCCCAACTCCGGTCCCTCGGAGGCCCGCCGGGACAAGTTCCTGATGCAGGCCCGGCTGCGCGACGCGGGCGTCCCGTACATCCCGCACCACAAGGCCTCCGACACCGAGTCCCTCGTGCGGTGGTGCGCGGACAGCGGCCTGGCCGAGTACGTCGTGAAGCCGGTGAAGTCCTTCGCCACCGACGGCGTGTTCTTCTGCTCCACCCCGGACGAGGTGCGCTCCGCGTGCGACCGGCTCTTCGGCCGGACCGCCCTCACCGGCGAGGTCATCACCGAACTCCTCGTGCAGGAACGTCTCGTCGGGCCGGAGTACGTGGTCGACTCGGTGTCCCTGGACGGCACGCCGTTCGTCGTCGACATGTTCCGCTACACGAAGGAGACGATCGACGGGACGCCGGTCTACCGCGCCATGACGGCGGTGGAGGTCGGCGACCACCCCGGGATCGTGGCGTACGTGGAACGGGCCCTCGCCGCGCTCGGCATCGACAACGGGCCCGCCCACAGCGAACTCGTCCTCACCGAACGGGGCCCGGTCCTCATCGAGACGGGCGCCCGCATGCACGGCGGCCTCGGACCGACGCTGGTCGAGGAGTCCTCCACGCACTCCCTGATCGACCTGACGCTGGCCTCGCGCGTGGCCCCGGAGGACTACCTCGACGGAACCCGGGTCCGGCCGTCCCTGCGGCGGGGAGTGGTCGAGTGCTTCCTCTTCTCGCCGGTGGCGGGCGTGGTCGCGGCGAACCGGGTGAAGGATGCCTGCGGGGGACTCGACAGCTATCTGTTCGACACGTGTCCGCAGGTCCCGGGCGACCGGGTCGAGAAGACCACCGACCTGATCACCTCGTACGGCCGGGTCGTCCTCGCCCACGCGGATCGGGAACGGCTCGCACGGGATGTGGAGCGCGTTCTGGATCTCGATCGGCGGGGGGCGCTGCTGGACGTGGTGGCCGACTGACGGGGAGGCGGACCGGCGGGCAGCGCACGCGGCCCCGCGCCGCGAGCAGTCGGCGCGGGGCTGGAGGCCTGCTTCTCGGATTCTGGGAAGCAGGCCGTCCCTGGGGTGCGCGTGGCGCGCCGGTCACCGTCGTGGGGTGCCGAGCGGGGTGGAGTGGCCCACCCCGCTCTCAGCTCAGTCCCAGGCCCATGCGGACGGCGCGCTCCACCGGGCTGTAGTCCCCGTCGGGGCGCTCGGTCCGCACCAACTCGCGCGGTTCCACCGACGCCTGCGCCAGGAACCGGGGCTTGCCTCTCCGGTTGGGCTGCGAGGCGTGCACCAGGAAGGGATGCACCACGAAGACGTCGCCGGCCTCGCCCGTGGCCAGTACCTCCGTACGGTGCGCCGTCGCCTTGTCGATGACGTCGTCGCGGAGCAGGGGGGTGCCCTCCTCGCCGAACGGGGCGATCATCGGGGGGACGTCGAAGTGCGAGCCGGCGCGGATGACGGTGGGCGCGTCGTCCGGTCCGATGTCCGAGTAGAGCAGCAGGATCAGCAGGGCCCGGCCGCGCGATTGGATGTTGACCCGGAAGCCGTAGGGGTCGACCTTGGACAGGTCGCCGCCGTCTTCGAGCGCCTCGAACCAGTGCTCGTCGACATGCCAGCCGGCATCGAAGTGCCAGGCCGTGTCTCCCGGATCACCGGGGTGCGGAAACCGTACGGGAAACGTTCCGGGCCAGTCGGGGTCGATCCAGCGGCCGGCGCCGTAAAGCTGGTCGTAGGCGCGGTGCAATCGGGGAGTGTTGCAGGATTCCAGGAACGGGGGATCGTTGATCGGGGGGATGCGGACGACGGGTTCGGTCCACGTCCTGGGATTGTGCGGGTCCTTTCCGGTCTCCCGCCAGAGCCGTTCCCGGCAGATGTCCGCCGTCTCTTTCGAGAACGCTCCGGGAATCTTTACGTAGCCGTCTTGAATGAAGTTCTCGACTTCGGTATCGGTGAGGCTGAGTTCACTCACTGAATACCTCCCTTTGTTCATGGATGACGAAATATCAGGGCCGGGCGATGGGGAGTCAACCCTCCAGCGAAACGCTGCTTACCGCAGCGGTGATTCGTCATCGAGTTGCGGTTGGGCGCGGCGGAAAACCACGTCGGCTTTTCGTATTCGGACGTCGCGCCGTTCTGTTGCCCCGGGCGAGCGCCGCGCCCGGGTTTCGCGGGTGTCCCGCCGCGCGGGACACCCGGTGCGGTCTCGCGGCCGGGCACACAGGCTTGAAAGGGCCTGGGGGCCGGTCCGCCTTTACGCCTCCAGCCCGATCGCCGTCAGAGCAAGGCCGTCGCGGACCGACCAGCGCCCGTGAAGCGTACCGACAGGGCGCTCCCCCACCACCGGCCCCGGCAGCAATAACCGCGCGGTGAACCGGCCGTCCGGCGAGAACCTGATATCCGCCTCGCCGAAACCGAGCCGGCACCGCATCAAGGGAAACCAGACCTTGTAGACGGCCTCCTTGGCGCTGAACAGCAGCCGGCCCCAGTGGATCGACGGGTCCCCGTCCGCCAGGCGCGCGAGCGCGGCGCGCTCCTGGGGGAGGGAGATGGACCGCAGGAAGCGCGGTGGCACCGGGCGGTGCGGTTCGGCGTCGATGCCGAGCCCGCGCAGGGCCGTGGCCGGGGCGAGGGCGGCGCAGCGGTAGCCGGCGCAGTGGGTGATGCTGCCGACCACACCGTCCGGCCAGCGGGGTTCCCCCTGGCGGCCGGGCAGTACGGGTGCGGGCGGCAGCCCCAGTTCGGCCATGGCGCGCCGTGCGCAGTGCCGTGCCGTGCGGAAGGAGCGGCGGCGCTCCGCGCCCGCGCCCTCGATCACGGCCTCTTCCTCCGCGTACGGCGAGACCGCGGTCTCGTCGTCGAAACGCTCCACCCAGGCCACGGAGGGCGGCAAGAGTTCCCCGATCACGCGGGACCGGGATCAGACGACACGGACGTCCGGCACGTACATAATCCACTTGCCGCCCGCGGCACGGAATTCCTGCTCCTTTTCCATGATTTCCTCCGCGTGGTTCCAGGCGAACAGCAACGCGTAATCGGGGTACGCCGCCGAGAACTCCTCGTGAGGACGGACCGGAATGTGCACTCCGGGGGTCAGCCGGCCCTGCTTGCTGGGGGTGATGTCGCTGACGAACTCGACCAGCTCGGGGCCGATGCCGCAGAAGTTGGTGACCACCGAGCTCTTGGCGGTGGCGCCGTAGCCGACGACCCGCTTGCCGCTGCTCTTCAGGTCCAGCAGCAGGGTCGTCAGGTCCTTGCAGATCTTCTGCACGTTCTCGCCGAACTTCTCCAGCGTCGGCAGGTCGGAGATCTTCCTGCGCTCCTCCTCGGCGAGGAGTTCGGCCACCGCGGGGCTCGGCTGCCGGGCGCCGCGGTGGGCCAGCGTGTAGCGCACCTCGCCGCCGTGGACCGGCAGCCGTTCGACGTCGACGAGTTCCAGGCCGTGCCGGGCGGCCATGAACCGCACCGACCGCGCGCTGAAGAGGAAGAAGTGCTCGTCGTAGATCTGGTCGAACGACGTACGCTCCACGATGTCCCCGAGGTAGGGGTCCTCGAAGACGAACACGCCGCCCGGGGCGAGCAGTTTGGTGACGCCGGACAGGACGGATCCGATGTACGGGATGTGGCACAGGGTGTTCGCCGCGTAGATCACGTCGGCGGGGCCGTCGGCCTCAAGGATCTCCTGGGCGGTCGCGTCCTCGAAGAACGACTTGCGCACCCGGAGGCCCTTGGCCGCCGCGAGGTCGGCCACGCCGGACGGGTCGACGCCCAGGCTCGGGACGCCGGCGTCCGCGAGGGCCCGCAGCATGATCCCGTCGTTGCAGCCGATCTCGACGAAGAACGGGGAGTCCCCCGTCAATTCGGTGGAGATCAGCCGCTTCGCGAATTGCTCGAAGTGGGCGCGCATATAGGCGGAACCAGAGGAATGGTACGGATAATCCTCGTGGAACATGTTCTCGCGCGGGACCTCCTCCATCAACTGCACCATGGAGCACTCCGCGCAGACACCGATGGCGAGGCGGAAGAAGAACTCCTTCTCCACCGCGCTGCCCGGGGCGAGGAAACAGTCGGAGAGCGGCTGCCTCCGGAAATCAAAGAACTCGGTGACTGTGCCGTTGCATACACGACAACGAGTAGTACGCGACATTCACACTCCTGACTTGCCGCTCCGGGAGAAGGAAACGGTTCCGGGGAAACGTACCCGCGGCAACACGCTTGAACAAGCCTCTTCCGGCCTGTCGGAAACGGGACCGTACCGCACCGTGCGCGGAAGAGAGCCGTTCGGTGGCCGACCGGGTTTTATCGAATGGGGCCGCTGTCCCGCCGGCAGGACAGTCTCGCGGCAAAGAGTATGCCGGTGACCACTCGGCCGTGCCGCCGAAGGCTGATAGCGTGCCGCCGAATCCCGCTCTCATGACGAATAGGTGGACCGATGAAGGGAATAGTGCTCGCGGGTGGCAATGGAACGCGCTTGCATCCATTGACTCTGGGGACCTCGAAGCAGCTTCTCCCCGTCTACAACAAGCCGCTGATCTACTACCCGATCTCCATTCTCATGCTGGCCGGCATTCGCGACATCCTGGTGATCTCCTCACCGTCGAGCCTGCCGATGATCAGGGGACTGCTGTCCGACGGGTCGCAGTTGGGCCTGAACTTCAGCTACCGCGTCCAGCCGACGCCACGGGGCATCGCGGACGCGTTCCTGATCGGCTCCGACTTCATCGACGGCGGCCCGTCCGCGCTGATTCTGGGCGACAACGTCTTCCATGGGGCCGGATTCCCGCGGCTGCTCCGCGAATCCGTCGCGAACGTCGACGGCTGCACACTGTTCGGCTACCCTGTGTCCGATCCCGAGCGCTATGGCATCGGTGAGACGGACGAGCTGGGAAACCTCGTATCGATCGAGGAAAAGCCGCTCCGGCCGCGCAGCAACAACGCCATCACCGGGCTCTATATGTACGACTCCGAAGTCGTGGAAATCGCCCGGTCCGTCACGCCCTCCGAACGCGGCGAACTCGAAATCACCGATGTCAACAGGGCGTACCTGAAACAGGGCAGGGCCAAGCTCGTACGCCTCGGCCGGGGATTCACCTGGCTCGACTCGGGCACGCACGACTCCCTGCTCGCCGCCGGCCAGTACGTGCAGGTGATCGAGCAGCGGCAGGGCGAGCGGGTCGCCTGCCTGGAGGAGATCGCGGTCCGCATGGGCTACATCTCGCAGGAAAGCTGCGCGCGCATGGCCGCCGAAATGCGGGGCTCCGCCTACGGCCGCTATCTCATGGAAGTCGCCGAGTCGCTGAACTGAGACGCGCGGCCGACGAATTGGCCTTGCCCGGTCGCCGAATCGCCTGTGCCCGGTCGCCGACTCGGCATCTGCGGTCGCCGGACCGGCATCGCCCGGTCGCCGCACCGCGGCGGTCCTGCCGGCGGGACACGTCCGGCGCCTCATGCCCTCTCCCACGGAAGGCCGGCGCGCGCCCCGCCCGGCCCACACCCGAGGAAGGCCGGCGCGCGTCCGTCCCGGCCCACATCCACGGAAGGCCGGCGCACGCGTCCGTCCCGGCCGCACACCCCACCACTCCAACGCGAAGGAACGACATGACCCTTGTCACCGAGGCGCCGGGCATCGACCAGAGCAGTACGGACCGGCTGTCCGAGATCGTCGGCAACGCGGCGTGGGACGCCAAGCTCGACCCGTGCACGGACGCGGACGTCGCCCGCCTGGAGAAGGCCGCGGAGACCATCGACCGGCACCTGGCCGACGGCCGGCCCATCTACGGGCTCACCCAGGGGTTCGGCCCGCTGGTGCTCTACCGGGCCACGTCCGAGATGGAGCAGGGCGGTTCGCTGATCGCCCACCTCGGTACCAGCCAGGGCGCGCCGCTGCCGCCCGAGACCAGCAGGCTGGTCCTGTGGCTCCGGCTGAACAGCATGCGCAGCGGGTTCTCCGCGGTCTCGCCCGACCTGTGGCACCGGCTGGCCGACATGTGGAACCGCGGATTCACTCCGGTGATCCCCCGCGACGGCACGGTGAGCGCGAGCGGTGACCTCCAGCCGCTGGCCTGCGCGGCGCTCGCCTTCGCCGGGCAGGGGGAGGCGTGGCTGCGCGACGCGGACGGGCAGTGGCGCAGACGGCCGGCGAAGGAGGCCCTGGACGAGCTGGGCGTCGAGCCCTTCGAGTGGCCCGTCCGGGAGGCGCTCGCCTTCGTCAACGGCACCGGCGTGTGCCTGGCCGTCGCCCTGCTCAACCAGCAGTCGGCGGTGCGGCTGGTCCGGGCGGTCTCCGTGCTCACCGGCCGGCTCGCGACCCTGCTCAAGGCCAACCCCGAGCACTTCCACGTCGGGGTGCAGGAGGCGCGCGGCCAGGTCGGCCAGCGGACCGCCGCGGCCTGGATACGCGACGAGCTGCCGGCGGGCCTGGTGCGCAGTGAGGACCGCCCGTTGCAGGAGCCGTACAGCCTGCGCTGCGGCCCGCAGGTGCTCGGCGCCGCGCTGGACCAGCTCACGTACGCCGGTGACGTGCTGCTGCGCGAGGCCCTGGGCTGCACCGACAACCCGATCACCTACGAGGGCGAGGTGCTGCACGCGGGCAACTTCCACGGCATGCCCGTCGGCCTGGCCTCGGAGCAGATCGGCCTGGCCATGCACACGGTGGCGTACCTGGCCGAACGCCAGCTCGCCCTGCTGGTGAACCCGACGACCAACGGTGGCCTGCCGACCATGCTCACCCCGCGCGCCGGCCGCGGCTGCGGCCTGGCGGGGGTGCAGATCAGCGCGACCTCCTTCATCTCGCGCATCCGCCAACTGGTCCAGCCCGCCTCGCTGACGACGCTGCCGACCAACGGCTGGAACCAGGACCACGTGCCGATGGCGCTCAACAGCGCCAACGGCGTGAGCGACGCGCTGGAGCTGGGCTGGCTGGCCGTCGGTTCCCTCGCCGTGGGCATCGCCCAGCTCGCCGCGATGGTCGAGCCCGGCGCCCCGCAGGACGGGCTGTGGGCGCGACTGGCCGAGATCTCCCCGCCGCTGGACGCCGACCGGCCCATGGCGCCGGAGGTCCGCGCGGCGGCGGAGCTGGTGTCGGAGCACGCCGCGCGGCTGCTCGCCGAGGCCCGGACCAAGTGAAGACGAACAACGACGGATGAAGCCAAGTGAAGCCGGCCGGGGGTGATGCGCGGATGCGTCAGGAGACCGTGACGGCCGACGGGCCGACACTGCCCGAGCCCGCCGATGTGGGCGACTTCTACGAGCGTCACCACCACCTGCTGACCGGCATGTGCGGCGGCGACATGCACAGCGGCTACTGGCACGGGCCGCACGACATCAGCGGCTTCGAGGTGGCCAGCGCCCGGATGACCGACCAGGTGCTGGACCGGCTGGACGTCGGGCCGGGCATGAAGGTGCTCGACGTCGGCTGCGGCGCGGGCGGTCCGGGCGTGCGCCTCGCGAAGTGGTGCGAGGCGCGGGTCACCGGGATCTCGCTCGGCGCCGGGGAGGTGGCCCGCGCGACGGCGCGGGCCGAGGCCGCGGGGGTGTCCGGCCGGGTGGCGTTCCAGCGCGCCGACGCGGCCCGGATGCCGTTCCCCGACGCCGCCTTCGACCGGGTGATGGCGATCGAGTGCCTGGTGCACGCCGCCGACCGGGTGGCGGTGCTGCGGGAGATCGCCCGTGTGCTGAAGCCGGGCGGACGGGCCGTCCTGACCGATTTCGTCCTCCTCGGGCCCGAGACCGAGGACGAGGAGGAGAAGGCCGCGGTGGCGCGGATGCTGACCGCGCTGCGGACGGCCCCGATGGTGCGGACCGAGGACTATCCGGGCCTCTTGCGGGACGCCGGACTGGAGCCGGTGGAGATCACCGACATCACCGAGCACACGAAGTACACCCGGGGGCGCCTCTGCCTGGCGATCGGGGCGCACCTCAGGGAGCACCCCCGCCCGTCGGAGGAGCTGAGGCTGCTGCACGACATGCACGAGCACATCGAGTGGATGGACTTCGACCAGCTCCCGCAGAGCGACGGCGTCGTCATCGTCGTCGCCGAGGTTTAGGCGCGCCTTGGCGGGTGCGGGGGTGCCCGGGGCGGGGCCGTACGGACGCGGCCCCGCC
>NZ_JBEXNM010000031.1:0-92609 GCF_040611095.1 Streptomyces sp. NPDC003077
GCGTAGGAGTGGCCGGTCACGCGCTCGATGATCAGTCCGGCGATGAGGTAGTTGGTGTTGGAGTAGCCGTAGCCGGTGCCGGGCGGGAAGTCGGCAGGCTTGGCCGCGGCCCGCCGCACCTACCCGGCCCCGTCGTAGTGGCCAAAGCGCGTACGGACGAGCTCCTCGCCCTGCGGCAGGTCCCGCGCGACATCGTGCAGCCCGCTGGTGTGCTGGAGCGCCATCCTGACGGTGATCCTGTCGCCCTGGGGCACCAGCCCCGTCGGCAGATAGCGCGAGAGGGGCGCGTCCAGCGCCACCTCCCCCTGCCCGACGAGCTGGAACAGCACCACCGACGTGAACATCTTGATGGCGCTGCCGATGCGGAACCGCCCGTCGCGCGGCACCGGAGCCCTCCCGGCTCTCTTCGCGCGGCCGGACCTGGCAAGCCAGGACCGGCCGCCCTCGGTCACCCTCACCTGCGCCCCCACCGCGCCGCTCCGGGTCAGCAGGTCCAGATCGCGCTGAACCTCACGGGCCGTACCGGCCGCGCCAGCGGTGCCGGGGCCGGGCGCCGCCGCGGTGGGGAGGGCCAGGGAGCCCACCACGGCGGTGGCGAGCAGGCAGGTGAGCAGGGTCCGGGAGACGCGCATGGTGCCCCTTGGTGTCGTGTGCCGAACGGTTCGCGACACCCACCCCACACCCTGCTCCTTGGCACGTCACGGGGGGGTACCTCCCGTCCTGAGGTAGGAATTCGCGAACCTTGTCGCCCGGCGAGGGAAGCAACGGCTCGCTCAGTTCACGCCCACCGCACGTCGGTCAGCGACACACCGGCCCAGCAAACAGATGGTCCAGACGAAACGGCCGAGTCGTGCCGAGTGAGCAGGTTGGGGGGCGTACGGCTGGGACGACGGGCCGTGCCGTATGTCGAGGTGTCGTGCGCAGATACCGCTGGCAGACAGCGACGGCCCTCTCGGCTGGACTGTGTGACGGCCAGGTTCCAGGACGCGATTCCGCTACGGCTCGTCCGGCTCCGGACGAGCACATCGCAAAATCGGTCCACGGCCACCTTTTCCTGCACCATTCAGAACCGATCAGAGCGTTTAAAGCCCGTAGAAAGTTCGCACGGGCTCCCTGAAATCAAGCGGCGACCGCGCCCGGTGTGCATCTGCCATATGAGGGAATATGCCCTGAGCGCCGCCGTCATGCGCACGTCTCAAGTCCAGCCAATCGCGACAATCGCCGTTATGACATCGATGACGGAGACCTTCCGCCAGGCTCTGCAGACTGCGCTGGCCAACCGCGAGACGGTGAGCATCCGCGGCACCCTGGTCGAGATCCTGGAACGGGATCCCTCCAAGGGGGAGATCTCGGCAGCAAGCAAGGCAGCCCGAAGAATCGCCGAGGCCGGGGGCGCGGTCCTCATTTCTCTGCTTCCCGAGCAGGCCGGCGCCGACGCGTACGTACCCAAGGGACGCGAGTGCAGAAGGCACGCATCGAACTACCTGACCCTGAATGAAAAGACCATCAAAGACTTGCCCTGCCGCGTCGAGTTCGCCACGGAGAAGTGGGACGCGATCATCGACGAAGGGATGCGATCTACCCAGCAGAAGATCGAAAGCGACCCAAGTCTGTCTGCGTTTCTGCCCAACTGGAAGGCCGAACCACGTGCCGAATGGCGGGCCCGCCTCATGGATGAAGCAGATAGTGACAGCTGATCCCCTGTTCAGCGTGTCTCTGCCGACACACAGAACAATTAGCGCAGTGTAGGCAGCAAAGCTTCGAAAGGGCACCGGCACTTCATCGCCGCAGCGCTTCAATGGCGCAGACCAACATCCGCAGCCCATCAGGCATGTCGTAGGGCGGCCTCACGGGCCACCTTGCCAATCAAGTTAGTCGCCGGAGGCCGGCGTACAGCGGACGACCGGATTCGCTATCCATCGACAACTGGCGAAGCACGGTGGAACCCCCCGCATACCATCGCATCCGGCAGGAGTGTGAGCCTGAAAATAGAGGCCTTGGCCCCTTCCCGAATCCTCTGCCGCGTTGTTCCCGTTCAGCGAGGCCACACAGTGAGCGCCCGGGCACGCAGATGCCCCAGGAACCTGGGGGTAGGTTCCTGGGGCATCATGGGCGACGTGTATCGCGTTGTGTCAGTTCTCTTCGGAGGCCTCGTCGCGGCGATGTCGCCGGGCGGTGATGACCGCCCCTCCACCAGCGGCGATCAGTAGTGCCGCACTACCGATCAGCCATGGAGTGGCGTCAGCGCCTGTGTGGGCGAGCACGCCCCTGGACACGGGATTCGAGGCGCTCGGTACGTCCTCGTCTGCGGCAAGGGCGTCGAAAGCCTCGGCGGACGAGGAGGACGAAGAGGAAGCGCTGGGGCTCTTACCGGGCTCGCTCGGGGAGGCCTGGTTCGGGGCCGGCGTATCCGTTGCCGACTTCTCCGGAATTGGTTTGTCAGATGGCTCCCTCGTGGCAGTGGGCGTCGGAGGCGTGCTAACGGTTTGGGTGTGGGTGACGATCATGGTGACCGGGTCGCCGGGTTTCGCGGTGAAGGCACGCGCGGGTTCGTCGAGCTCGTATCCGACTGGCGCCTTGATCTGTTTGACCCAAAATCTGTTCCCCGCTCGTCTGTTGATGTTCAACGTCGCGGCGGCCGTGCCGTTGGGGCCAGTGGTCAGCGTGACAGTGGTCTTGTCTCCGGTGCCGATGTTGACTGTGGAGCCGGCCAGCGGCTTACCGCTCTTGCTGTCCTGCGCCTTCAGCAGGAGGGATGCGGGTTTGAAGGGATCGATGATCGTCAGCAGTGTGTCAGCGCCCGGTGCGACGATGACGTCCTGGTCTTGGACCACATCGTGCAACCGGCTTCCGCTGGTGACCTCTTTGAGTCGGTAGATACCCGCGGCCAGATCCCGGAAGGACAGTTGCCCGTCGGCGTCGGTCTTACCGCTGCCTGCCTGTCGTCCCTCGGAGTCGAACAGTGTGAACGTGGCCCCGGTGACGGTGTCGCCGCCGGGGTCCTTTGTCAGGATGGTGATCCCGCCAGTCTCCGCGCCGTCGCGCGGGGCAGCGGACGCGGACGGGGTTGGCTCGGCGGGCTGGGCCCAGGCGGCAGGGGACCAGAGCACGGCGCCGACCACGGCGGCGACGGTGATGGCCGCAGCGGGAAGGCGGCGTGCGGAGCGGGTGCGCAAGAAGAGATTCTCCTGAGTGGGATGTGAACCAGGGGCATCCGTTGGCCAGCAAGGGTGGGGCGCAGACCGGCTGGTACTACGGAAGGCGCCGACGCGGTGGGTCGTGGGCCCGACGGGTTGGCGTCGTAGATCAGCGGGTGCGGGTCGCTGCGGCACTGATCGGCATGGATGGGGCCTTCCGGACGGTCAGAGCCGGTGAGCGGGAGGGGGTCGTGCCCGTCCACGAGCCGGGGAGCCAGGTCTGCGCGTACCGCTGGATGGCCGCCCGTAGCTCGCCGGTCTCGGCGCCCTTCCAGGGCACCAGGTCGGTGTCGCGGAAGTGCTGGATGCGGGCGTAGCCGCTGGTTCCGGGGCGGAGGCCGTGGGCCGCGTCGCGGCGGGTGAAGGTGTGGTGGTCAGCGAAGGTGAGGACGGCGGCGTCGATCTCCCCTTTTTCCGGGTGGATGACGGCCAGGCGCAGGCCGTCGTACTCGTCGGCGCGGATGGTGCGGGAGAAGTCGATGCGCAGCCGCAAAGGCAAGCTGGGCAGCGGGGTGGCGTAGTACGTGTTGCCGACGATGGCGCTCTCGCCGAACGGCAGCCTGAGGTGCTCGGCGAAGAACTGCTGGGCGTGCAGGGCCAAGGGGTGCCTTCTGAGGGTGCGGACGGGCGAGGGAACGGCACGTTCAGCGGCGCGGACTGCTACGGACACCGGCTGGGGCCGGGGGCAGGGTGGTGGTGCTCCAGCGTGGGACGCTGCTGGTGCCGAGTGTCGGAGGACGGCGTCGCGCGGCGGCGCGGCGGACATCGAGCGGTGTCGGCGCCGGAGGTTCGGGGGGTTGGACCGGGGTAAGCCGGGCCAGGGCAGCCAGCCTGGGCTGAAGGCACTCTCGGTAGCGGGCGACGGGGGCCGAGTCCGTGAAGGCGGCGGCGGTGGCGGCGATCAGGTGAGCCGGGGTGTTGGCGGTGAAGGCGGCCTCGGCGCGGGTGGCCCAGCCGGGAGGGCCCGCCCACAGGGTGACGGTCTCGTCGTCCGGATCGTGGCGGCGCAGGTCGATGAAGGCGCCGGCCTGCTTGTCGGGGGCGATGATCTCCACCGTGCCCCGTTCGGCGGCTCCGTGTGCCCAGCCCGCGGTGAACAGCGGGCGGACGTAGTCGTGCCAGGTCAGCGGCGGGCGGGCGAGGAAGCGGCTGTTGCCGTCCGGGTAGTCCTGGACCAGGGCCTGGGTGAATCCGGCGACGAGTTCCGGGGGTGTGTTCTGGTTGAAGGTCGCCGCCCAGCTCCGGGGGCCGAAGGGGTCGGCGTAGGCGGCGATGTTCCACAGGTCGTAGTCGTCGCCGAAGAAGCCGACGCGGAGTCGGCTGTCGGGTGAGACGTATACGGTCCTGCCGAGGTCGTCATCGACGTGCTGGCTTGGCCAGTTGCTGTCGGTGAACGGTTTCAGGGCGACCTCGTCGACGCCGGGCATGCCGGCGAGGTAGCGCGGGGAGACGTACACGTCCCCCTCGATCGTGTCGGGGTCGGACATGGGCACATCCGGAAGAGTCGGGAGCGGTGTCAGGCGGCTGCCTGGGGTTCGACCTGGACGGTCAGGCGCCGGTACGCCTCGGTGGCACGGGTCTGGGCGAGGGCGGCGGTGGGAGCCGTGGTGATGAGAAACCCGATGCGGGCGGTGAACATGTCTCCGTCCGGGGGCAGGGTGAGCAGGTCCCCCGGTTCGCGCTGGAAGTGGACGCGCTCCAGCCCCTCAGTGATGGCGTTGAGGTCCTCGTCGAGGTGGCGCGCCGTGAGGGTGCCGGAGTAGGCGGGGTAGACGATGCGGATCGCCGCTGCCTGGCGGCGTGTGGCGGTGAGATCGGGAGCGTGGCCGCAGGCGATGTCGGCGGCGGCGCGCGCGAGGTCGATGCCGGTGGCGAGGTGAACGAGGTGGCCGATCACGTCGCCGGCGATGCGGGCGTTGACCTCGATCAGCCGAGGGCGGTTGTCCACCAGGCGCATCTCGACGTGGCTGACGCCGTCGGTGACGCCGAGGGCCTTGAGGGCGGCGACAGCGGCCGGGGCGACGGTGGCGAGAAGTGGGTCGTCGGCGTCGACGGAGTGGGCGAGTTCCTCGAAGTACGGTTCCATGCCGACGGTCTTGCGGGTGACGGCGACCACCGTGATCCGGCCGCGGTAGGTGACGCATTCGACGCTCAGCTCCGGTCCGTCGAGGTACTCCTCCACCAGTACCTGGGTGCTCTCCACCCCACGGTCGGCTGCCTGGGCCGCGAAGGCGCACGCCGTCGGCAGGTCGTCGGCGCTGTCGACGCGGATGACGCCGATGCTGGCGGCGTGCGAGGCGGGCTTGAGGACGACCGGGTAGCCGATGTTTCGCGCGGCCTCGGCGGCCTCGGCGGGTGAGGACACGCTCACGGAGGCGGCCGAGGGGACTCCGTGCCGGGCGAACAGCGCTCGGGCGGTGGCCTTGTTGCGCAGCGCCGCATCGCTTCCGGCGCGTTGGCCGGCAGTCCGAGCCGGCGGGCCAGGCGGGCGACCGGGACGAGGTACCACTCGGTCCAGGTGACCACCCCGGCCAGCGGGTGGCGTTCGGCCAGGACGCGACCGGCGGCGTCCAGCGCTGCCTGGTCGGTGGGGTCGGCGACCTCCCAGTCGACGAGGAACGGGCGCTCCTGGGCGGGTTCGGCCTCCGTGATCAGGACGACGTCGTAGTGGGCCGCGATGTTTTCCAGGCAGTACCCGCGGTATGCCTCGGCCTCCCTGCCGGATGCGGCGACGACCAGGACGACGGGGCGAAGGGACAAGGGAACGCTCCAAGCAGGTGGGAGGAAGAGACGGCGGTCCGGTGGTACGGAGCCGGGTCAGGCGAGGAAGGCGCGCAGGCCGGGGACGGTGCGCAGTCGGGTGAAGGCGGCGGCCAGGCCGACGGCCTGCAGGACGGCGCAGCCGGTGATGACGTGGCCGAGCAGGGCGGACGGGACCGCGGTGACAAGCAGGCCCGCAACGGGGAAGGGCAGCAGGAGCAGCAGGATCGTCAGCGACAGGGTGCTGCCGAACGCGTCGGCGAGGATCATGTGGGACCGCAGGGTGCGCAGGACGACGGTGATGCCGCCCTCGCCGGCCATGAGGATCGCGAGCACCGCCAGGTACGCCTGGTAGGTATGGGCAAGGGGGATCGCGAGGCAGGCCGCGGTCGTGACGAACGCGAATACGGCGCCGACCGGCCACAGGCCCCATCGGTCGATGGCGCGCCGACAGGCCGCGACCGCGGCCAGGGAGGCGATGGCGGCGGCCGACCAGACCAGGCCGACATCTGCATGGGAGTGCCCGAGCTGCTGGACCACGATCACGGGTGCGGCGGCTTGCAGAAGGCCGATCGCGAGGTTGGACAGGGTGACTCCCGCGACCAGCCACGCGAGGGCGGGCAGGGAGCGCAGGGTTACCCAGCCGGTGCGGAGGCTCCGGACGACGGAAGCGGGAGCGGTGGTCCGCCGGTGCCTGGGCTGCCGGAGCGCGAAGGCACCGGCGAGCAGGGAGAACGCGGCAAGCACGGTGAGCATCCCTGTGGGCCCTCCCCACTCCAGGAGCAGTCCGCCCAGTACGGGCCCGGCCAGGGTGGCGGTCTGGTCGATGCCCAGGAGCACCGTCTGTATGCGGTGCGCGCATTCGCCGCCGGAGCGGCTGGCGACGCCGCCGGCCGTCTCGGCCGCGAGGTAGCTGAACTCGGTGAGCATTCCGGTGGAGGCGGCGAGCAGCATGACGGTGACCGTGGCCCCGAGTCCGTCGGCCTGGGTCGGCAGGAGAAGCGCGGCGGCCAGGACGACCGCGGCGCGCAGGACGGTGGCGAGGCGGAAGACGCGGATGGTGCCGTAGCGGTCGACCAGGGCGCCGGCCAGCGCGAAGGCCAGCAGGCGCGGCACCCATTCCAGGGCGAAGGCCAGGCCGGTCAGGGCGGCGGAGCCGGTGGTGGCGAGCACCAGCAGCGGGATGCCGTACGTGGTCATGGCGGACGCCGCGGCGTCCATGCTGCGCGGCAGGTAGACACCGCGCAGGAGGGGGGAAACCGGTCGGCGGGCCGAAGGGTGTCCGGCGTTGGGTCTCACGCGGCGTGCTCCCCTTCGTCCGCCCCGGTCGTGGACCGGAGCCCGTGCTCGGTGAGGACCTGTGGGGTCTCCTGGATCCACGCGGTCAGGGCGGTCCAGGGCAGGTACAGGTCGGACGCCGCCTCGGAATGCGGGAGGAGGCCGGCGTCCACCAGTCGCTGCGCCCACCGGCCGAAGGAAGCGGGCCCGTAAGTGATGGTCGGCACGCGGCTCAGGAGCAGGAGGGTGTGCTGGACGCGGGTGACGAAGTCGGCGGCCGTAGAGGGGAACTGGTGGGTGCGGGCCCACCGGGCGGCGGTGTCGTATACCTCGGCAAGCCCGGTGCCGCGGTCGGTGAGCAGGTAGCTGGTGCGCGCGTGACGGCCGAGGCGGACCAGCCCCAGGGCCCGTCCGGCATCCAGGGCGTGGCGGACCTGGTGGCGGGTGAGGTCGGCGAAGGTGCGCTGCAACATGCGGCGGTCGACGGGGCCATTGTCGTCGATGTCGCTGATGATGCGGATGAGGCCGGGGTGGGACAGGGCGGTGACCACGCGGGCCGTTCGACCGGTGCGGGACTTCTCGGGAGGGATCATCGACGCGGGCCCCCGGCCGGAGCGCTGGGGCGGGCGGGCATCTGGTGCGAGAAGAGGTCACTGGCCCGCCACGGCGTGGCCGGCGCTCGTGTGGACAGCGCTGGAGCACCCGCCGCTCCGGAAGCGACCGACGGGACCCCACGCCGGGACTGGGTGGTCAGCCACGCGCCCGACCGTGCCTGGGAAGGCGCGGGACTCTGCCCCCACAGCGGGTGCGCGTCGGCGCCCTTGAGCGAGCGTCCGGCCGCCCACGCCGACAGGGCCTGGTAGGCCGGGGCCAGCGCCTGGCCGCTGGCGGACAGCTGGAAGTCACCGGTCTTCGTGACCTCGATCAAGTCGTCGTCGATCAGTCGCCGCAGCGGCGGGTACACGTTGCTCGGACTGGTCTCCGGCATGGCTTCGGCGGCCAGCGACTTGGCGCCGGCGGTACCCCGGGACTTGAGCACCCACAGGAGCGCGGTGGTGTGGCGGGGAGTGATCAGGGCGAGGGTGTCTTCGATGTTCTGCGCCGGCGGAAGCGGCTTCGGTTCCAGTTCGCCGGTGGCCTCGTTCCGTATGAGGGGCTTCTCCAGGTGCGTGTCCCCCCAGGTGGCCAGCACCGCCAAGACCGGCATCAGGTCGGTGCCACGGCTGGTCAGTCCGTAGGTGACGTGGCGCGGGGCGTGCTCGGTGCGCTCGACCAGCCCGGCGTCGACCAGCTTGCCCAGTTTCGGATGAAGCTGGCCGTCGTGGAGCCACGGCAGGCGGGGCTTGATCTCCGCGTAGCGCAGCGGCTGCGAGGCCAGGGTCATCAGCACCCACACGTTCCAGGTGGGAGCGAGCATCTCCAGGCTTTCGGTGACGCGCGAGATGTCGTTCAAGGTGGGGCGGGACAGACCGGTAGGGGCCAAGGGGGAACTCCTGGAACGGGCGGGAAGGTCAGCGGGTGCGGGGCGTGGCCGACGCCGGAGCGGGAGCCGGTACGGGCGGCGCGGTCGGCGGCGAGGGCGTCGGCTCCGAAGCCGATTCCGGGGCCGGGACACGGTGCAGGCTGCTCAGGACGCTGCTGAGGCTTTTGGCGTACGCGTCACGGGTGGCGACGGACTCGGAGATCCGGCGGGCGCAGTCGAGGATGTGGCCCGCTGTGAAACGGCCGATCTCCTTGCCCGGCCCCACCAGTTCGCGTAGCCGCGCCAGTTGGAAGGCGATGTTGCGCTCGGCGAGTTCCAGGTCGGTGCGGCTGCCGGTCAGAGCGGCGAGCATGCTGTCGCGGGGGTGGGCGGCGACGTGGGCCTCAAGGGCGGCGAGCGGGGCCCCGTACAGGTCTTCGATGCGCGCGGTGAGTGTCTGGGCAACGGTTGGGTCGGTGGTGTGGTGCTGGGGCTCGGCCAATCGGCGGTGCCTTTACGGTCGGTGCCCGGGTGCCGCCCCGGCACGGTGGGCTGCAGGGGAGGGCGGAAGGGCAGTGGTGATCTTCGGCTGGGTCATCTGTACGGCCCGGCCGGGCACCGGAGCGGGAGGAGGCATGCTCCGCAGCAGCTCGCCGAGCGCGGTGAGGTAGCCGTTGCGTCCGGCCAGTGCCGCGTCCATCCACTGAGCGTCGAAGCGCAGGTCGGTGGCGGACAGCTCGTCCATATCGCGGTCCGCGGCGGTGGCCTGGTGGACACGGTCTCGTACCCGGGCCACCTGCTGCTCGGCGACCGCCAGGAAGCTGCGCAGTTCCAGCGCGCGTACCAGGGCCGGTGGTGCATCGGGCCTCACCGCCCGTTCGTACAGGTCACTCACCGGGGCGCCGAAGGCTTGCTCCAGCGCCTCGTCCTGGCTCGTGGGTTTCGTCCGCGCGCTCATCGCATCGCCCCTGGTACCGGGACGGTCGCGGTGGCCGGCAGGGTGGGTGGGGTCGTCGTCAGGGCGGGACGTTGACGGCCGCCGACGTGGACCTCCTGTCGACCCCTGCGACCGTTGGAAGCATCGGGGTCGAGGAGGTACTGCACGAGCACGGCCCGCCCGTCGCGCACGGCGACGGCGGCGTTGACCTGTTGGGCCAAGTCCATGACCGGGTCCGCAAGCTCTCCGGGTTCGGTGCCCAGCGCCTCGACGAGCGCGTCCTCGGCCCGTTCCAGCGCGGCCTGAGCTTGGGCAAGAAGGCCGTACCAGTGCACGGTGGCCGTGGCCTCCCGGTTGGCCTGCGGCGCCGCCGTTACCGCCCGGCGGAGTTCATCCAGCGGCATCCGGAATCGGTTCTCCACCTGCTGGGTGATGACGCCCATGACGTCCTCGGCGTCGAACACGGCAAGACTCCTTTCTTTTCCTTCCCATGCGAGGAGCGGTGCACGCTTCGCAGGCAATGCGCGTTGCCGGTGACGGGATACCAACCGAGCCGGGAGCTGGCGTAAGCCGGCCGGTCAGTGCAGGCAGGTGTAGACGTCGCGGAAAACGTAGTTTCCGGATACCCAGCCCTTTACGCCAGTGGTCTTGTCGGTGATGTAATGCCAATTCCCACTGGTCTTGTGGACGGTGAACTTGTGGCCCCGGTACAGGATCCCGACGGCGGTGGACCTGGTCGTGGCCTTGGAGCGGATCGTGACGGCGTTCGTATCGATCACCCACGGCCCGAGCCGGTCACACGGCCCGGACACGGCTGCCGAGACCGACGTATGGGCGGGAGCGGCGCTCGCGGTCGTGGTGGTCACGAGCGGCAGGGCCAGTGCGCCGAGAACGGCGGCAGAAACGGCTATGCGGGTTGCGCGCATGGGGAATTAAGCTCCATTGGGTGAGAGCGAGAAAGAGGAATCAGGCCCGGGAGTTACCGTGCAGGCCGGATTCAAGAGTCCGAGGAATCCCCGGTTTCGCTAACCGGGTGCGGACTGCTATGTTCCGCACGGACTGACGTCGGCGGGTCGGCATTTCCCAGCGAGCCTGAAGCGCGCCATTCTCAGCGGCTGTGGCCGCGCGGCGGCGCGGGAGGTACGGGTCGGCCAGGAGTCGAAGGCAGCGCCGCGCGGCGGTCGGACGCCGGAGGGGCCGGCAGCGGAACGTCCTCGCCGTACCAGTGCGCTTCCCACCACCTCGTGGCGGCTTCGAAGGTGGTGAAGCCGCCCTCCCGCAGGGTGTGCGTCCAGGCGTCGGTGTCGATCTCTTCCAGCAGCACCCGGAAGGGCAGCGGTTCCCGTTCATCGCAGGCGCGCAGGAGCACCGTGGTCTGTTCGGGCGGGCTGTCGCGGGTGTAGCTGGTGAGGAGGGCGAAGTGATCGCCGTCGCCGCGCAGCCGCTCCTCCAGGGTCCGTGTCGCGTCGTCCGCCGGGGCGGTCCCTGTGTCCCGGGACAGAAGGGTCTTGTCCTCGGGGCAGCCGCGGGCGATCAGCCAGGACTGTGCCATGGCCGGGAGCGGCAGTTCGGCGTGGTCGAAGCGGAAGGTGCGCGCGGCGACGTCCCGCTGGAGGTGGAGGGCGACCATCTGTGGTTTTCCGGGGGTGTCCCAGGTGACGGACTGGTTGTGCAGGACGTAGAAGCTGTGCCGGTCGTCGCTGGTGTGGTGTTCGGCCAGCACGGTGAGCATGTCCTGGTCACCGGCGATGTGCTGCGAGAACTGTTCGTCCACCCGGTCATCGGCCGCCTGGTAATCGTCTAGGCGGAAGTCCGGTTCGTAGGAGGGCATCGGTGCTTTCGGATCGGAGGCGGGCGCGGCCTCGTACGGGTGCCCGGCCTGGCGCTCAGCGACGGGCGCGGGAGGGCGCGGGCCAGGCTCCCGGTCGTTGTGCGGGAGCCGCGGCAGGCGGACGCTGACCGGCGAGGAGCGCGCGGCCGGCCTCGGTGACGGTGACGGGCTGACCGGCGTGCAGGGGATGCGAGTCGTCGCGCACCACGAGACCGGCGTGCTCCAAGCGCTGGAACTGGCTGTAGGCGACCCGGGTACCGGAGGCGGTCACGACCGACAGGCGCTGCGTGAGCAGGTGCTCGCGCAACGTGGCTCCCTGGGTGATGGCCAACAGGGCTGCGTGATCCAGTGTCGGCAGCTCCGGTGCCGGACCGGTCCGGTGGGTACGGGCGGCGGCTTCGATGGGCGTCAGCGCGTGCTCGACCTGCTGGTGGCATTCGTCGCGCGTGGCGGCTGCCTCTTTCAATTGCCGGACGGTTCGGTCGAGTCGTGTGAACAGCGCCTGGTCGACCGGGAATTCGCCGGAGGCCAGTCGCTGCAGGAGGACACGGTAGAAGGTCACCGCATGCCCGGCCTGGACCAGAGCGCGGTGGGCGTCGGCCAAGCGGGCGTGCGGTTCGGCGAGCAGCTCGCGGTCGCGGTGCTGCCAGAGCTGATCGATCGTGTGGCCCACCGCCGCCTCGATGCGGTGGTCGAGGGCCGTGAACGCCTTCGTGGGTGGTGTCGGTGCGGGGGCTGCGGGCATGGCTGCGGTAGTTCCTGAGTGCGGTGATCACGGTGGCCCGCTGGCGACGAGAGCACCTGGCCGACCAGGTCGTGAAGGGGTGACGGCGTTACCGTGCGCGGCCCTTCGCGGTCGTGGGTGCGGGTGCGGGAAGGCCGGGCAGCGCGTACGGCGGCGGGCCCGGCTTCGGGACCGTCCGCCGGGGGACCAGTTGCGGCGAACGGACGCGGGCGGCGTGGGCGCGGGCCAGGCTCGGGCGCCGGACGACGCCCAGGCGGGCGCGGGCGGTCTCGTAGACCTCCTGCTTGGCGCGCGGGCCGACGGCGACCACGTGGATCTCGACGCGATGATCCGAATGCGGCGGAGCCGGACGCTGGGCGTACACGACGCGCCACGCGTTGCGGTGATCGATGTAGAGCTTTCGGCAACCGACGAGTTCTTCGGTCAGCTTGCTGCCGAACACCCGGGCGCTGACGACATCCTGGAGGCGGGCGAGGGCCAGGTCCCGGATGTCGCCGGGGGCCTGGAGAAGGTCGGTCAGGGCTCGCGGATCGAAGGACAGGCCGAAGGCCGACCGGGCTTCGGGGCCGGTCATCCGGTGGCCTGGCCCGGTGCGCCGGGCGTCCGCGGCTCCTCGACCTCCGGGCTCGAAGATCGGACGGAGGGCATGAGACCGGGCAGCAGGCGGTGGGCGGGACGGTCCGGGTCGGTCATGCAGGCGGACAGCGGCCCGCCGGGGGCCCGGACGGCGGCCATGGCGTGGGTGAGGAAGTCGCGGTGCCACACGAACAGCCCGCTGGGCCCCGCTTCCGGGTCCTTGTGCTGCTGATAGGCCAGCCACAGGGCGTGTAGCCAGGCGACGACGGCGTCGTGCTCCTGCCACTGCCGGCACCAGGGCGCCGCGGTGGTGACCTCCACGCCGTAGACGGCCATGAGGAAGTCATCCACCCAGTCCGACAGGGCGTCGAGTTCGTCCTCGTACTCCTCGCCCTCCAGTTCCAGGATCGGGCGGGGCTCCGGCGGTGCGGACGGCATCGGCATACCGGAGAATCCCGGAAGGCCGAACGCGCCGAAATCCGGCGGTGGCGGTGCGGAGGACAGACTGTCGAGCTGCTTGGCCTGCTCGGCCGACTGCTCCAGCAGCTTGCGGACGCTCGCCTCGATGCTCTCCAGGTCGGTGTCCGGCAACCGGACCGGTTCCCTTTCCCCGCCGCCTGTCGGGTCTATGGATTCAGGCACGAGAAGGTCCTCCTTGAAGCCCCGGCCGATGAACGTGCAGTGCGGTCCCAACCATCCGGGTAAAACCCGGTTTCGCCAACCGGAAAGGCGCTGCTATACGCCCGGCACGGCCCGGCGAAAGTTCCTCTACCGTGCCGCGCCATAGGCGCGGATCAGGAGGACAGGACGAAATCGTCCTGGTGCAGGGTCTGGCGAACGGTGTCGGTGAGCCGGTCGGCGGCGATCTGCGCGTAGTGCTTGGTCTTTTCGACGCCGATGAAGTCCCGTCCCTCCAAAAGGGCGGCGACGCCTGTCGAGCCGGAGCCCGCGCAGAAGTCGAGCACGGTGCCGCCCGGCGGAGAGATCTTCACCAGCTCGCGCATCACCTCGACCGGCTTCTGTGTGAGGTGTTGGCGGTTCTTGCCCGAGGGCTGCGAGGCGCTGTAGAGACCCGGCAGGTAGACCGGGTTGCGCGTACCGTCGATCGGCCCATTCGACGCCCAGACGACGAACTCGCAGTTCTGGGTGAAGCGTCCCTTCTGCGGCCTGGCCAGCGGCTTGTGCCAGGCGAGCACACCGCGCCACAGCCAGCCGGCCGCCTGGATCGCGTCCGTCGTGATCGGCAACTGGCGCCAGTCGGTGAAAAGCAGCGCGGTGCCGCCCTCCTTGGTGAGCCGGTGCGCCTCCGTCATGATCTGCGTCAGCCAGAATCCGTAGGACCGCTGGTCCATGTTCTCGCCGGTGAAGTCCGGCAGGTCATGGCCGGCGTCGGCGGAGGCGTACTTCTGGCGGGCGCTGCGGGACGTGCGCTCCTTCGCGGTGCGGCCACCGGAGTTGTACGGCGGATCGGTGATGACGGAGTCGACGCAGTTGTCCGGCAGTTCGGCGAGAACGCTCAGCGCGTCGCCCTGGTGCAGGGAGAAAGGCAAAAAGGTACCCCGATTCGGGTCGTGCGGGTTACGGGAAAGACACTCCGGCTCGCGTGCGTCATCCGCAGCCGGGCCATTCGGGTATGGACGCGCCGCGCGGTGGGATGGCGAGGGGAGGAAGCAAAACTGTAGGGGACGATTCCCGGTTGAACGGTGCCGCCGCCCGGCAGCCCAAGGCGCCCGATGATTTCGGCAACCGGAGTTCCGCCCCTACTGTTGTGGAACTGCTGCCTGACGTGTCCCCGCCCCTGCCTTTCGCAAAGGCACGGCTTTCCCCGGTACGGCTGATGCGACGCGGGCCACCGCACCTTCTTCCCGTACGGCAGGGATCTGATCCGGTACGCGCGATTTCGGCCGCAGCACTCTTCCCGGCCCCCGTTGACACCCGGCCGAGGCTTCACTTCGAAGGACCCCTTGTGACCGATCCCCATCCTCGCCTGCCCACCTCCCGGCCGCCGGACGGCCCGCGCCCGTCCACAGACGGCCCGCACCCGTCGGCGGACGGCCCGGATTGAAGGGCATAGCCGCCGGCATCGGCGTCGTCATCCTCTCCCCGCTCCTGTTCGCCGGGACCGCCATGATGATGGCCGCCTCCAGCGAAGCCGCCCAGACCACCACTTCCCTCAGCAGGTGCTCCGGCGACCTGAACACCGAGGCGGTCGCCAAACAGGTCACCGCCATCCTGGACGGGGCGTCCGCCAAGGACGTCAAGGTCGAGGGGCTGGACCTGCCCGCCGAGCAGATCCCCAACGCCCGGACCATCGTGGCCACCGGTATCAGCCTGGGCGTCCCCCCGCGCGGGCAGATCGTCGCCCTGGCCACCGCGATGCAGGAATCGCGCCTGCGCAACCTCAACTACGGCGACCGCGACAGCCTCGGGATCTTTCAGCAGCGCCCCAGCCAGGGATGGGGGACCGCCCAGCAGGTCCGCGATCCCGTGTACGCGAGCGAACGGTTCTACAAGGCCCTGCTGAAGGTCCACGGCTGGCACCAGTTGTCCGTCACCCAGGCCGCCCAGGCGGTACAGAATTCCGGCTATCCCGGCGCGTACGCGCAGTGGGAGAAGCTGGCGACGGCTCTGCAGAAGGCCCTCGCCGCGACATTCCCCAAGAGCGGCCAGGGCCAGCCCGGTACGGGTGCGGCCGAGAGCAAGGAGGCCGAGACCGGCACCCGCGGCTGCCCCGCCGCCAACGACGGATCCGGCTACGGGCGCATCCCCGAGGGCAGCGTGCCGAAGGGGTACGCGATCCCCAAGGACGCCGCCCCCGCGGCCCGCAAGGCCATCGACTGGGCGATGCACCAGCTCGGCACCCTGTACCAGTGGGGTGGAAGCTGCACCAACCCCCACGGCCCCGATCCGATGGGCCGCTGCGACTGCAGCTCGCTGGTGCAGCAGTCCTACGCCCACGCCGGCATTACGCTCACCCGCACCACGTACACGCAGGTCAGCGAGGGCAAGGCGGTCTCCGCCGGCGATCTGCGGCCCGGTGACCTGATCTTCAGCCGCGGCACCGCGAGCCGACCCGAACACGTCGGCATGGCCATGGGTGAAGGACTGGTGATCGAGGCCCCCAGGACCGGGAAGCCGGTCCGGATCACGCCGCTCAAGGACTGGAACGTCCTCGCCGTCCGCCGCGTCGTGTGACACCCGTCTCGAACGATCCCCGGCCGGCCTTCTCGCGCCCCGAGCGCCGCCTCCCTCTCCCCTTCCTCTCACCCCGGCGCACGCAAGGAGCCCCTCCATACCCATGTCACTCGCAGACCGCGTCGTCCACCTCGCCTACGACCCGGGCGTCTCGCCCCAGGGAGGCGGCCTTCCGGGCCTCGCCGTCCTGCGCAACGTCGTCAACAGCATCAATCTCTTCGGCATCGTCGCCGTGGTCGGCGCCCTCGCCGTCTCCCTCGGGGTCTGGGCCTGGGGCCACCACACCGGCGGCCACCAGGCCGAGGCCAACGGGAAGAAGGGCGCGGTCGTCGCCGCCGGTGCCGCGCTCGGCCTGGGCGCCGCCAACGGCATCGTCGCGTTCTTCAGTGCCCTGGGCTCGCAGGTCCACTGATGAAGAAACGCCTCCCTTCGCTGTCCGCGTTCGGCGCCGGCTGGTCGGCCAACCGCCGTATCGCGCTCGTCTCGATCGTCGTCGCCGCGCTGCTCGCCATCGCCGCCGCTGTCGCCCTGGTCACCGGACGCGGCGAGCAGCAGCCGCGCAGCAGCACCCCGCCCACCGCGGCGAACAGCCCGTCACCCTCCGAGGCCGCCGTGAAGCCCGCGGCCGGGTCGGGATCGGTGCTCCGTCCGCCGCAGATCGCCGAGCCGGTCGCCTACGCCAAGGCCGCCGCCCGGATGCTGTGGTCCTACGACACCCGCGACACCGGCCGCGACCAGCAGCTCGCCGGAATGCGCGCGTGGATGACCGCGGAGAGCCGGTACGCCGACTGGAACTCCGTGTCCGGCCAGGTGCCCGATCCCCTGCTGTGGTCACGTATGCGTGATCAGGACCAGTACGCCACCGCGACGGTCACCGAAGGGCACTACCCGAGCGCGTTCAAGCAGGCCCTGGCGGACGATCCCTCGGCGATCACCCAGGCGTACCTCTACGTCGTCACCGTCAACGGCAAGCAGCACATCGCGTGGAAGAAGGGCGGCTCGGGCGCCGAAGAGCGCGCCGTGACCCTCGCCGTGCAGTGCCGGCCCGGCCACGACTGCTCTCTGGCCGCCATCGCTCCCAGCGTCACCCAGTGACCCACTCCCGCTGAAAGGAGGGACGCCCTCCCTTGGGCTTTTGCGACTTCCCCCTCGCGAAGCAGCTGTGCGCCGTCGGTGACGCGGTGGACTTCGCCTCCAACCCCGGCAAGGCGATCGGCGACTGGATGGCCAAGAGCGCCGGTGAACTCGCCGCCGCCGCGGCGGACCTGGCGGCCAAGGCCGTCAACGCCACCACCACGGTCGACCTGAACGCCGGCTGGTTCCGCGACAACTACGAACTTCTGCTGCCCATCGGCCTGATCATCCTGGTCGGTACCTTCTGCGCGCAGCTCATCCGGGCCGCCGTCAAACGCGACGGACAAGCCCTCACCCAGGCGTTCACCGGCACGATGAGCGGCGTCCTGTTCGCCTTCGCCGCCATCGCGCTGACCACCGTCGCCATCGAAGTGGTCGACGCGCTCTCCAACGGGCTGTTCAAAGCCTCGCACCTGGACATCGAGTCCGCCGTACGCCGCATCATGAAGGTTTCCCAACTGGGAGCCTTGTCCGGGCTGGGCTGGCTCGTCGCGGTGTTCGCCGGGCTCGGCGCCGCCTTCGGCGCGTTCCTGTACTGGTGCGTGATGATGGTCCGCAAGGTCGGCATCCTGGTCATGGTCACCCTGGCGGTCTTCGCCGGTGCGGGCGGCGGCTGGGAGGTCGCCCGCCGGTGGCGCCGCGGCTGGATCGAGGCCACCGCCACCCTCATCGTCTCCAAGCTGCTGATGACCGTGATCTTCGTGCTCGGCATCGCCGCGATGGGCCGGACCGAGGCGAAGGACGGGCTCGGCGCGCTCGCGGACGTCCTGTCCGGCATCGTGATCATGGTGTTGGTGCTGCTCTGCCCTTCGCGACGTTCAAGTTCGTGCACTGGGCCGCCGAGGGCACCTCGGGCGAGGAGATCCACCGCGCCGGCGGCGCCGGTGCCCAGCTCGCCCGGCAGCACGCCGAACGCGCCGGACGCAAGGCCACCGCCATGGCCGCCACCGCCGGCAGCGGCGGCGCGGCGGCCGGAGCGGGCGCCGCCCCACAGGGCCCCGACTCGGTCCCCGGCGGCTTCCCCGGCGATATCGCCGCCCACTCCGTCAGCGGCGGGCAGGGGAAGAAGGGCAGCGGCTCCAGTGCCCCGTCCGGAGGCGACCCGCTCACGAGCAGCCTGCGCAAGGACGCTCCTCCCCCGCCCGTCCACGCTCCCGAAGACGCCGGAAGCCCGTTCGGCGGCAGACCCGGCCAGGGCGGCCCCAGCCCGGAGCCTCCCTCCAGTCGGCGCGGGGCATTCCTGTCCACGCCCCCGGTGGGCGCGCCTCCGCCCCAGGGAACTCCGCCCACCCCGAACGCCGGCAGTTCGGCCATCGGGGCCGGCACACCGCCACCTCCGCCGACCGGCCCTTGATCCCAGCCCTTCACCGGGGCGGCACCCACCGCACTCCCGTGGCGTGCCGCCCCGGCTCCGCCCCGCGCTTCCTCGGAACGGCCCTTGTCTGAACTCTCCGTCCCCCCGATCACGGTCAAATTCCCGCACCGGTCCAGGCGGGGCGTCCTGCTCGGCCTGTCCCTCCCCCAGCTGGTCCTGGTCGGCTGCGCGCTGGCCCTGCTGCTGGCCACCGTGGTGGAAACCGGACTGCTCGGCGCCCTCGTACTGACACCCGTGTGGGCCGTGATCGCAGCCCTGGTGGTCATCCGCCGGCACGGCCGTTCGCTGGTCGACTGGGCACCGATCGTCCTGCGGTACGCCCGGCGCCGCCGCAGCGGCCAGACCCTGTGGCTCGCTCGGCCCGTCTCCCGCCCCCGGCAGGACGGCGTCCTGCACCTGCCCGGTACCGCCGCCGCGCTGCGGGTGGTCACCCCCGGCGACTCGGTGAACCAGGCCGCCGCCGTGCACGACCCGCACCGCCAGACCCTGACCGCCGTCGCCCGCCTCTCCTCCCGCGCCTTCGCCCTGCTGGATCCCGCCACCCAGAACCACAACGTCGCCGCGTGGGGCAGGGCCCTCGCCGGCATCGCCCGCACCGGGCACGTCGCCACCGTGCAGGTCCTGGAACGCACGGTGCCCGACTCCGGCGACACCCTCACCCGCCACTGGGCTCAACAAGGCCGCCGCGACACCCCGGTCGCCGGCCAGGTGTACTCCGAACTCGTCGCCTCGGCCGGGCCGGCCGCCGCCCCGCACGAGGCGTACCTGGCCATCTCCCTCGATCTCAAGGCCGCCAAGCGCCTGATCAGCCAGGCCGGCGGAGGGCTGCCCGGCGCGTTCACGGTCATGGAGCAGACCACCTCCTCCATCGCCCAAGCCGTCCGCAGCGCCGGGCTGGTCGTCACCGGCTGGCTCACCGCACGCGAGATCGCCGCCGTCATCCGCACCGCGTACGACCCCAAGGCCCTCTCCGGCCTGCAGCAGTGGTCCGCGTCCGGTCGCGCCGAAGCCGACCCCGCAGCCGCCGGACCGGTCGTCCAGGTCGAGGAGTACGACCGCCTGACCACCGACTCCGCCCGGCACGCCACCTACTGGGTCGAGGACTGGCCCCGCACCGAAACCAGCGCCGGGTTCCTGCACGGCCTGATGTTCACCGCCGGAGTCCGGCGCACCCTCTCCCTCGTCTACGTGCCCCAGGGACTGGAGTCCGCCCTGCGCGACGTCCAGCGCAAGAAGGCGGCCATCATCGCCGACGCCAACGAACGCGCCCGCCGCGGCCAGGTCGACTCCGAGGCCGACTCCGTCGAATACGCCGACGTCAAGGCCCGCGAACGCCAGTTGATCGCCGGGCACGCCGACATCGCCCTGACCGGCCTGCTCACCGTCTCCGCCGAGACCGACGCCCTGCTCGACGCCGCGTGCGCGCAGATCGAGACCGCCGCCGTCACCGCCCAGGTCGACCTGCGGCGCCTGAACTTCCAGCAGCCCGACGCCTTCACCCTCGGCGCCCTGCCCCTGGCCCGCACCGCCCTGTGACCGCCCCGCCACGGCGCCCTGCCCGCCACCGAACCCCCGGCACGGAGGACTCCCCCTTTTGACCGCAGCCGCCGCTCCCGACGCACACCCCTACCTGCGGGCCGCCAGCGCCGGCATCCGCCACCACGCTCGTACCCTCGCCCGCGGCGCGCCGAGTGCTCCGCCCCCGCCCGGGGACCGCCTCCACCTCGACGTCCTGCACGTGCACCTGATCACGCTGCACCGGCTGCTCGACCAGCTCACCGAATCGACCCGGCCCCCGTACCCGGCCGCCGCGCGCCACCTGGCCGCCACGCGCACCCGGCTGTGGCAGGCCACCGCCGAAGTGCACGACGCCTTCCATCTCCTGCCCACGGCCGACACACCCGCACCCGACACCAGCTGCCGCCCCGAACGGCTCCCGGACGGCCCCCCGGTGCTGACCATCTGCCAGCGCCACCTCGCCGCCGGCCACAGCGTCCGCCGCACCACCACCCCCACCGATCTCAACACCCCGCTGCACGGCCACACCACCACCTGCAGCCAGTAGCTCCCTTCCCGCAGGTCAGCGCGTTCGCGAGCCGAAGCGCCCCCTGTTCTTCCTCTGCACGAGATCGTCTCCGGTCCCGGACCGGCCACCGCTGGAACGCGCCCCGACCGGGACGTCCAGGAGGGGAAGCACCCGTTCGACACCTCGTCGATGGTCTGACCCTCGGCGCCGCTCCACACCCCCGCCCCGTGAAAGCCGCCCCTCATGACCCACCGGCCCGCACGCCGAGCCCGCCGCGCCAGCGCCAGCCCCCTGTTCACCCCGCACGGCACCGACCGCGCCAGCCGCAAAGCCACCCGCCGACAGCTCGCCGAAGCCGTCGCCAAGGCCCGCGCCGAATCCGCCACCCTCGCGGCCGGGACCGAATCCGCCGAGCACGAGACGCCGCTCCCCCTGTATCCGCCCGCGGGCCGGCCCGGCCCCGCCTCCGCCCGGGGGAACAAGCTCAAGCTGCCCGCGCACCGCATGACCACCGCCACCGCCTCCGGCGCGTACCCCTTCCTCGCCGAAGGCGGACTCGGCGCCGAGGGCATCTACATCGGCCGCGACGTCCACGCCGAAGCCTCCTTCTGCTTCGACCCCTTCGCCCTGTACGGCAGGATCGAGGGCTTCACCAACCCGAACGTCCTGCTGGCCGGCGTCATCGGCCAGGGGAAGTCCGCGCTCGCCAAGAGCTTCGCCCTGCGGTCGGTCGCCTTCGGGTACCGCGTCTACGTCCCGTGCGACCCCAAGGGCGAGTGGACACCGGTCGCCGCCGCGCTGGGCGGCACCTCCATCGCCCTCGGCCCCGGCCTGCCGGGCAAGCTGAACCCGCTGGACGCGGCCCCCCGCCCCGCCGGCGTCGCCGAGACCGACTGGGCCGGTGAGATCCGCAAACGCCGCCTGCTGCTCCTGGGCTCCCTGGCCCGCACCGTCCTGGGACGCGACCTGCTGCCGATGGAACACACCGGCCTCGACGTCGCCCTGGACACGGTCGTCAGCCGAGCCACCGCCACCGGCCGCACCCCACTGCTCGGCGACATCGCCGCCACCCTCAACAACCCGGCCGAACTCGTCGCGGCCGGCGGCACGATGTCCGGCCGCCTCGGCGACGCCGCCCGCGACCTCGCCCACGCCATGCGGCGCCTCGTCCACGGCGACCTGGCCGGCATGTTCGACGCGCCCTCCACCGTCACGTTCGATCCCAGCAGCCCGATGCTCACCATCGACCTGTCCCGCCTGGGCGGCTCCGGCGACGACACCGCCCTCGTCCTCGCCATGACCTGTGCCTCCGCCTGGATGGAATCCGCGCTGACCGACCCGAACGGCGGCCGGCGCTGGATCGTCTACGACGAGGCGTGGCGCCTGATGCGCCACCCCGGTCTCCTCCAGCGCATGCAGTCCCAGTGGAAACTCAGCCGCGGCCTCGGCATCGCCAACCTCATGGTGATCCACCGCCTGTCCGACCTGCTCACCGCCGGCGACGCCGGATCCCGCGGACGCGCCCTGGCCGAAGGTCTGCTCGCCGACTGCTCCACCCGCATCGTCTACCGCCAGGAAACCGACCAACTCCACGCCGCCGCGTCCCTCCTGGGCCTCACGTCCGTCGAGACCGAGGCCATCGCGCACCTCAACCGTGGGCGGGGCTTGTGGAAGGTCGCCGGACGGTCCTTCATCGTCCAACACCTCCTGCATCCGCATGAGCTTGCTCTGTTCGATACCGATGCCCGGATGCACTGACAAGTGCAGGTCCTGCCCACGATCGAAACCTGGCCGGCGGGGGTGAGGTGTTCGTACGCCAAGGTCGTGCCGTGTCTTGGGGGAACGGTGACGTTGTCCACGCCCACCATCCGTCCTCTGATCCCACCCCCCACCGCCCCGCCAGGGCTCTTCCGCCGCTGGCCCGCACCTGAAAGGAGCGGCCCCTGCCCGATCACTTCCATTTCGGTACCCACCCCGAGCACGGCTACGTCGTCGCGACCACCGCGCGCATCCCCCGGCACCTGGCTCACTGGTTTCTCGTCCGCGAACAGTTCGAGCCCGTGCCCGGCACACCAGGCCTGTACCGGCTTTCCGAGCCCCACCGGGACGGCGCCCGTCGCACCCGGCAGGCCGTCCATGACCTGCGCCGTCATGGTTACCGGGTGCAGGCCGATTACGCCCTCGACCCCGCCTTGCCCTCCGACCCGCCACGACCGGTCATCAGCCACGAGCTGTCGGAGCGCCGCAGCCGCATCGCGCAGGCAGCCGCCGCGCCCTCCCCTCAACGAGCGCCGGTCCTCAGCGCCACGCACGGTCTTCCCTCCCTTCCGCCGTCCGGCAGGCCGATCACCGGGCCCACCCCGTCGGCCAGAACCGGCCGGGGGCGGTGAGCGTGCGCAGCGATCCCATCCGCATTACCCGGGACGCGCTCGGCGCCGTGGAAGTCGGCGGTCCGGTGGATGCCTTCGCGGCGGGCCTCCTGGCCAGGGCCGGGTTCGAGACCCATCCCATGCTGGGCGGGGTGTGGATCCGGCTGCCGTTCGACATGGGCGAAGCATGGGAGAACGAACATGCCGGCTGGGCTGCCACCATGCTCACCGCCGCCCGTTACCCGGTCGACCTCGATCCGGACCTGCGCGGCGGCCCGGCCACCACGTCCCCGCCAGCATCGGCCCCCCGCCGCGCACCAGACGCCACAGCAATGTGGCCCGCGCCCCCCAACCAGCCCACGGCACGCACGCCGCTGAACGCCACAGGAGAGGCCATCCCGCACCCCACCACCCCTGAGCTGCCCGTCCTCATCGATCGCCTGCGCGACTACCGGCTGCGGTTCTCGGTGATCCACCTGCGCTGTGAGACCGCTTTGAACCAGTTGCGCGACCGGCACCGCAACATTGTCGGCAGCGACGGCCTCTCCGCCGCGCAGGCGGCCCGCGACGAGCGCAACCGGGTCGCCGAACTGTTCCGCAACACCGTGCTGCCCCACGCCGACACGCTTCTCGATGCGGCGCGCAGCGCCATCGAGACGATGCCGCCCGCCCCGCATCATGCCGCCTGGCGGCTGCTGCTGGAGGACCTCGCGCACGCCACCAACGAAATTCGCAGCGTCCTCGCCGCAGCGCCCTCCCCCACCGGGCAAGAGCAACTGAAGGCTCGCGACATGGGACTGTGGCCCTATGTAAGGGCTTGGGCCGAGCACTCCTCCATCGTCAGCGATCTTGCGGAGCAACATCGCGCCCCCGCAGCGCCACTGTCCGCCGATGAGCAGCGGGAGTGGAACGACCGTGCCCAGGCCGCGTGGCACCGAGGCGAGTTGGACGCCTCCCAGCGCTGGCACGACGCCGAGGGCCGGATGATCACGCTGGCCTACCTCCTCGAAGGCGACGAATCGATCATCCTCGTCCTCGCCGGAGAGCTCGGTACACCGCAGATGCAGGTTCTGGGGCACTACGACACCGAGTATGAAGCAGGGCAGTCCTCTCCACCCCAGGTACCTGCTGGCGTGCTGCGCCCGGACGTGCACCCGTTCGCGCCTCGCAGCTCCGAGAGTGAGGTCTCGCTGAAAGACCTGACTCGGCACGTCGTCGCTGCTCAGCACAGCGCGGATGTCGCTGACGCCCTGCTGATCGCCGTCGAGAGCGAGGGAAGCGAGCGCGGCCCGCTGCCCCGCCTTGGCGAACTCATCTCCACAGCGGCGGAATTCGCCCAGGCGCTGGATACCCAGCGCGGCTGGCGCTCCGCCGCTCGGCTCGGGGCCCTCGCCCAGCAGCTGGATGTCCTGAGCCGGGAAGTACGGGCGGCGGCTGAGGAGCTGGAGGCCGCCATCGACGTCCTGCCGCCGCACCGTACGCCCCACCCCCTTTTCCTCCCGCCCGCACCGCGCTCGGCCCCAAGCGCCACACCGCCGCCGTGTCTGCCTGGCCGCCCCTACAGCGGCTCCGCACTGCGTCGCTGACCCCGGCCACCCACTCTGTCCACCGACAGCCTCATCAGCGGTCTCCGGTACGGGCAGCTTTCCGGGCCGGCGTGCGCTTCTCAATTTGGAGGCTGTGTCGAACCGTTCGCGCTCGTCTGGTAGCCGCTCAGGCCGCCCCGGTCCTTTCGCGGCAGAACACGGTGTGTCGAGTCCGTCTTCACCACGCTGGTCGACCGTGAACACGTTCGTCTCCTGTCGGCATCGCCACGGGGACGTACGCCTGGCTGATCGTCTCGCTCCGGATCGACCAGGCGCCCGGGCACTAGCCTCCGCCCCTTCCCCGGCCTCGGGCTCCCGGCCGCCCTAAGCCGCACCCACCCTCGCGCGTTCCGCGCCGCCCGCCTCGGCCGGCGCCGCCCCTCCCCGTACGCGCCGCCCACGCGCCCTTGCCCCTTCCAACCCGACGAAGGAGTTCCCATAGCCGTCCGTAAAACGTGGACCGTCACCCACCGCTGTGGCCACGAGGTCACGCACGACCTGTCCCATCGCCCCGCCGATCAACGCGCCGGCTTCGCTCGCTGGCTGGCTGCCAAGGACTGCACCGACTGCTGGAAAGCCGCCCGCGACGGCGACAGCGTCGGCAAGGAAGAGTGGCTCGCCGCCAAGCGGGCCGCGGAACAGGCCGCGGCCAAGGAGTGGGCCGAGCAGTTCGACATGCCCGCACTCGAAGGTCCCCAGCGTGCCCTGGACTGGGGCGAACGCTGTCGCCATCGGCTGGTCACCACCGCCTATACCGCTCTGGTCACCGAAGGGACCTGGGACGAGGCGGACTGGGCGCAGTTGGAAGAGCAGGCCCGCACGGTCACGCGGGCCGGGTGGTGGATCGACCAGCGCGAGGCGGAGGGCACCGACCTGCCCGAACTCCTCGACTCCGCCGCCGAGGAGGATCGCGGCACGGAGAATCCGTTCCGGTGACGAGCCGGGCGTATACCCGGGCGGGCCCGGTTGGCCAAACCGGGGATCGCTCGGACCATTGATCGTCCCACCGCCACCCGCGATCCCGTGGAAGGAACCCTTCGTGCCCGACGCCGTCTCCCGGCCGCCGTACGTTCCCGGCGACATCCTCACCCCCGAGCGGGAGATCACCCACCAGCACTTCCAGCCCGGTGACCACGTCATCATCCTCAAGGGTGTCGCCGACGGCGAACTCTGGGGCGACGCGATGACCGTGATCACGCCTTCGTGGCACACCCCGACCGACGAGGACGGGTGGCGGCTGCGCGACCCCGACGGCGGCGAACGCACCTACATCACCGCCCACCCCCGCTACCTCGTCCACCTCTCGCGGCGCTGCCCCGACTGCCTGATCTACCAACGTGCCGTGGAGCAGTACCTGTTGCCCCGGTTCGCCGGCACCCGAGAGGTGATCGACTGCGGCTGGTACTCCCTGACGCATCTCAACCAACTCGTTCACGTCGATGACGTCCGAGGTGGCCGGTGACGTCGGCAACCGGCCCCGAACGGACCGCACAGCGGTCGGCCGGCGTTGCCGTCCCGGCGCAGCCCGCCGACGTGAGCACGGCGGTGAGTGCCACGGTGCAGCTCGCCCAGGTGCTGCATCAGCTCGCCGATGAGGCGACCGGTCCGCTGGCCACCGTGCGCGGCCTTGTCGAGCACGCGGCGCACCGTCTGGGCGCCCTCCCTCACGCTTACGGGCCCGAGTCCGGCCACCAGCTGGAGCTGCTGGCCCGACGCCTCTACGGAATCCAGCACGACCTCCACACCACGGCCGTCGCCCTGTCCGCACACGCCCGGCCGACCGTCTTTCCCGCCTGGGCAACCGCCGTGCCCCAGGCAAACGCAGCCCACGCTTCCCGCTGAGCCGCCTGCCGAAAGATCCGGCCCTGAGCCTGGCTGGCCACCGCACACGGACGTTCCTCCGGGTTCTCCCCTCGGAAGCCCTGCGAAAAGCCCCCCGGGCTTCGTCCTCGTGCTCGATCGGCGCGCGCCCTGCCATCGCTGACCATCGGTCGTCTGCCGCGTGCCCCACCCGCCATCCCCGGCTCTTCTCCGGCTCGACCACCGCAGTCGGCCGACGGCCCTGACTCCCCCTTCAAGGAACACATGCCCGATCCGCACGACACGCTCGATCTCGCGTCGTTCGCCACCACCCTCGCCGCAGAGCTCCCCGGCCGGTGGACGAGCGAGTACCGCGGCCATGAGGAGTACCCCGACCAGGTCGCCCGCGCCGTAGACGTCTGGGACATGAACCTGCTCGCCCACGCGATTGCCGCAGAGGTCCTGGAGCACGACGCCGTCCTCACCCGTGACGACGGTGTCCGGCTTTACGTCATCGCCCGCCCCCGCCATGACGAGGAGTTCCTCGTCGGTGCCATGGCCCCGCCGGGCATCGATGCCCACGCCTTCCGCGGCGTCCGGGAACCGGACGGGATCGTGGTGCCCGACGACCCCTTCCGGGCCGCCGAGGACATCACCGCCGATCTGCTGCCCCGGTACGACAAGGCCGTCGCCCAGGTCCAGGACCACGCCGCGCGCCCGGCCCGGGCGCCCGAACCGGAGCGCGTGGTCCTGACGTGGTCCGGCCAGGACCTGGTCACCGCCGAGCCGGAGCACTCCGAGGTCGCCCGGGCGCTGACGGACCACAGCTTCGTTCACGTCCCGGACCGGCAGGCGTACGTGCTCTCCGGCGACGACACCGCCCGGCAGGCCCGGTGCGTTCGCTCGGTGAGCGCGCGGCTGGCGGACCTGGGGATCGGCGTGGCCCTGCGCCATCCGCCGCGGCGGCCCGCCCCGGAGACCACGGCGGTCGTGCCGCCCGCCCCGCGCATCCCGGCCACCCATCGACCGCGTTGAACGGCCCGCGCGAGGACGAACCGCTGTTCCTGGTCGGGGACTATGTCACCATCACCCGGGACGCGCGCACGCGGCTCGTCGTGGCCATCGGCGGCGACGAACGCGCCGCCGGTCTGCTGCAGACCAGAGGTGGCTTCGTCTCCGCCGCCGGACCGCGCGGCCCCTACCACCGTCTGCCGCACTCTCTGGCCATCGAAGAACAGCGTCAGGGCGCCACCGCCGCGGCCCATGCCCTGTTGGGGGCCGGGTTCAGCGTTCATCTCGACCCCGCTCTGAATGTGCTGGGCACAGTAGGCGGAGATCGCCAGGCCGCCCACCGCTACCTCGCCCAGCTCGCTGAACGCGCCCGCGCTGCCGACGAGGACCACGAAGTCGCCGCTGTCCTGTCCGAGATTGCCACGCCGTACGAGGGACTGCTGCCCCGCCTGGTGGAGACGCTGATCGCCGCCTGGGCGCCATGGAGCGAGCGTCTGCGGGACACCGGACGTGCCCCAGACCCCGCGCACCAGCTGATAGCCGTCACCAGCCGCCTGTCCGAGCACGCCCGACGGATCGAGGAGATCCGCAACCAGGCCGCCCGCAAGACCGCGCCACCCACGACCGCCCCGAGCGCGGCGTCCGTCCCCTCGTCCTCCCCGTCCGAGCCGTCTGTCCGACGGCGCTGAGCCCGACCGACGAACAGGAACACGCACCAGTGGGAAACCGCGCCGACGAAGAAGGCACCGATGTCGAGATCTACCGCAAACCCCTGAGCGACACCGTCCAGGTCGACACTCCCACCGGGGCGCCCGAAAGGCTCCTCGCCCTGCTCGACAGCCTCGGCTTCGAGCGCACGACCGTGGAGACGAACGGGCCTGTCTACGTCTGGCACGAGGTCCCCGGCCACCTCGGTGAGGACGAGAAGAAGCAGCTCGTCAGCCGTGCCCTGCCCCCGCTGCTCAGCGCGGGATGCCTGGTCAACCTCCCCGCCGATCTCTTCGACCCGGTCGTCTACCAGGACGCCGTCGCGGAAGCAAAGCGCCGGTCCCGGAGTTCCGCGCCTGTCCACGGTGGCCCGCCGCATCCCGCACCGCGTCCCGCCGACGGTCGCACTGCCCCGCGCCGACGGTGACCGTCACGGGCCCGAAGCTCGACGCGGACTGTGCTGGTGCGTACGGCATCGGGGCCCGGTCCGGCACCGTGACGACCCCGCCCCGTACTCCCACACCGCCTCGGTCCGTTCCCCGATCTCGGCCTCCACGCCGCTCCGCGCCCGGAGAGAGGCGAACCCGTACGCCCTTGGAGTCCTCGTCACCCGCAAGCCCCAGCGCACCCCGCCTCCGATGAGCGCGGAACGCCCAGCCCGCCTGGCCACCTTCCTCTTCCGCCGCTATCTGTACGCCAGCGCCGTCGGTTGCCGGGAGCACGGCATTCCGCTGGCCGGTGGCCGTCCCGAAGCGGCCCCGAGCGAAGCCCGCCGCCTCGACGCCCTGCCTCCTCGCCATCCCGCCCGTCCGCACCGCCCAGGAGGTCCGTGACCGCCCCCACTTCCCCTCCCGTCCGCCTCGCCGAAGACATCGCCCGCCAACTCGGCCGACTCGCCGAACTTCTCGCCCAGGCCCCACCGCACCAGGCCGCCCGGATTCTCGGAACGGTGCTGGACGCGGACGAGGGCATCCTGGGGCGGGTCACCGGACTACTCGTCACCGGGGCCCACTTCGCCAAGGATCGCTCCGCGCGCGGAACCTTTCCGCCCGAGGTGTGGCTCGCGCTGGGCCGGGCCGCCAACGCGCTCGACGACATCGGCCTCGACCTCGACGAACACGCCGAAACCCTCCGCACGTTCACCGGTCCTCCCCGACCGGCAACTACTCCGGCGCCACGGCCGGTGGTGTGTGCCCTGACCGGCAGGCGGCGTGGATGAGAAGGAAGCAATGGTCCGGCCACGGCGCGCAGGCCGTGCAGCACTACCTCGTCCATCCCCGTCACCTCGCCGGCGGCGGTGACCTGCGCCACGCCACCGAGTTCCTGCGCGCCTCCGGCTGGCGGGACCGGTCCAAGGCGCGTGGTCCGCTGGTCTTCGACAGCCCGGACCGCACGGTGCGCGTCGGGTACGACCCGTTCATCCAGCCCGGTGGCTGGACGATCACCGGCAAGCCGACCGCGCACCAGGACGCGTGGCACGCGACCTTCACCCGGCAGACGCCTGTCGAGATCGTCTCCGGCTTCACCGACGCCCTCACCCGTCCCCGCTCCGCGCACGCCCCCCACGTATGGGCGCCGCTCCAGCAGCAGGGATGGACTACGGAGCGCGCACCGCAGTTCACCGCCACCAGCCCGGACGGCGACGCGTTCGTACGGTTCCACCAGTCCGGTCCCGGGCAGGCCCACTGGTTCGCCGGCGCCCGCACCGAGCACGGCCGGACGTGGGATGCGATGTTCACGGCCACCACCCCGATGCATCTGCTCCAGGCGTTCACCACCGCGCTGGCCGACCCGCAGCCGGTGATGCGTCCGCGCGGCCACGTCCCGCTCTCCGACCGGGTCCGCACCACCTCCGTCTCCGTGCTGCCCCACGAGCTCAGCGCCTGGCAGCAGGCCCGGCTCACCTCGGCCCGCGCCGCTACCTGGGCCCGCGCCTCCGGGGCGTCCGCCCGCCGTGCCGCCTTCCCGGGTCCGTACGCACCGGCCGGCGGCGCGCGGCAGCGGCGCTGACCGGCCCGGTGCCGCATCACGCCCCTTTTTCCCGTAAGGACGTCCATGCCTGAACCGCGCCTTGCCGCCTGCCCAGTGCCTGCCGGAATCCAGCGGTCTGCCCGCGCCGGCATCGTCACGGATGCCACGAGCTCCGCAGAGGTCGCGTGCCGGTGACCGAGCGGCAGCTCGCCGCCTTCGCCGACCGGCACGCCTGGACCCTCCCGCTGGATGTCGGCCCCCGCTACCTGGCCGGTCCCGGTGACGCCCGGCACGTCACCCACGCCCTGGCCGCCGCCGGATGGCCCGGCGGCTCCGACCCCCTCTCCCCCCACGGTGGAGCTCACCAGCCCCGACCACCAGGCCAGCGTGGTGCTGGACCCGCAGCACCCCATGGGCGAGTGGTGGCGCGTCCTCGGCCGCCCGGACGGCGGACCCGCCTGGTGGGCGTCCTTCGGCGAGAAGACCCCCGCGGAGGTCCTGGCCGGACTGACCGACGCGCTTACCGCGCCCGCCCCCGAGGACCCGCCGGAGGTGTGGGCGGTGCTGGCCGAGCGCGGCTGGACCTGCACCGAGCAGGCGGACGGCAGCGAACTGGCCGTCTCGCCCGACGAACTCGCCCACCTCACGCACGGCAAGCGCTTCCCCGACGACCCCTACCCGCCCTGGCGCATAAAGGTCATCGAAGCGCCCTGGGCCCGAGGGCCCTTCTGGGAGGCGCAATTGCACCACACCACGCCCGCTCACCTGCTCTCGGCCCTCGGCGCGGCGCTGGCCAGCCCCGAGCCGGTTCAGCGCGGCATGCACGACCGCACCGCCTACAGCGCCCACCGGAACGAGAGCCCGCTCACCCCCGAGCAGGTCGTCGAAGCCCACACCCGGCGACTCGACGCCGCCCGCGCCCGGGCCCGAGCCGCCCGGCGTGCCCAGAAGTTCTCCGCCCAGCGCACGCCGGTCCCCGACCGCCCCGTTCCCGTCTCCACGGCCCGAGGCCGTTGACCCTCGGCCCGCTACCGAAAGACCGCCATGCCCTCCCCCTCCGCCGACGATGTCCACCAGTTCCGCCTGAACCAGCTGGCCGTCTTCCTGCGCGAGAGCGAGCAGATCCTCGCCTCCTGGGACGCGTACTCCGACGAGCACACCGACCGTGACGGCTGGCCGTACGACGACCAGGCGTACGGGCGACGCGCCGCTGCCCGGGACGCCGCGACCTGGCGCAGTTTCAACCGGGTGCGGCAGTACGCCACGCACCTGCTGGCCAGCGCCGAAGCCCAGCTCCAGCAGTTGTCGGCCCCGGCCGTCCAGCCCCGCTGGGCCTGGCAGCTCGGCGTTCTCCAGGACGCTCTGCGGTGCCTGGATGATCTGCAGCGTGAGTGGCTCGTCGCCCGCGAGGCGCTCCCCGGCTCCGCGGCACCGGGCACGGAGGCGTACGAAGCGGTGCTCGACGAGCGCAACTCCGAGGCGTGGCACCCCCTGAACCAGTGGGGCGCCCACGGGCAGGTGCTGCTGGACATTCACACCGCGGCCCGCACGTCCCCGTCCCGGTTGCCGCCCGCCCCCGCGAAGGCTCCGACCGTACCCGGTGCCACCGCCACGCGGTCCACAAAGCGCCGGTGACGAGCACGGACGAGGCCGCATCCAGCCGCACCGCCCGTCCTGTGGCGAGCCTGCCCGCCCTACCCCCGGAACCGCCTCTTGCCCCAGCCCTCCCCCAGCTCGTCCACCGACGGCTACGACATCGCCTTCAAGCTCCTGCTCGGCGTCCTGGCCGTCGCCGTTCCCCTGGCCAACCTGGCCTGGCTCGGCGGCAACCTCACCGCCCGGACCACCGGTTCCCGCCCCTGGACCCCGTACCAGCCCGTCCAAGCACTGCTGCACCCCGATCAGCTCTGGCCCGACGCGGCAGAAACGTCCCTGCTGATCGGGACGCGCATCCTGCCCGTGGCCTTGCTGCTCGCGCTCGGCCTCACCGGCGCCGCCCTGTGGTCCCGGCACCGGGGCAGCGGGGGCAAACGCACCAAACGCGTCGCCGGAATGGCCAAGCACACCGACGTCCAGCCGCTGATGGCCAAGGCCATCACCGACAAGGCTCGCTCCCTGCGTCCGAGCCTGAAAAACGCCAAGCGCCTCGACCCCAAGGACACCGGCGTCCTGCTCGGCAACCTCCAGGGCACCAAGTACGAGGTGCGCATGGGCTTCGAGGACGTCGCCGTCGCGATCATGGCCCCGCGTTCCGGCAAGACCACCAGCCTGGCCATCCCCTCCATCCTCAACGCCCCCGGGCCCGTCCTGCTGACCTCCAACAAGGCGGCCGGCGACGCCTACACCGCGACCCTCGACGCGCGGCGTGAGACCGGGCGGACCTGGTCGATGGACCCCCAGCAGATCGCCCACACCGAACGAGAGATGTGGTGGAACCCGCTCGCCGACGCCAAGACCCTCGATGGCGCGGGCCGTCTGGCCGGACACTTCCTGGCCGCCTCCGTGGACGCGAGCCAGCAGGGCGACTTCTGGTCCAAGGCGGGCAGCAACATCCTCTCCCAGCTCTTCCTCGCCGCCGCCTTGGACGACCGGCCGATCACCGACGTCATGCAGTGGCTGGCCTTCCCGGCCGACCGCACCCCGCTGGACATCCTGCGCGACCACGGCTTCACCGCGGTCGCCGCCCAGCTCAAGGGCACCGTCGAAGGCCCGCCGGAAACCCGGGACGGCATCTACGAGACCGCCCGCCAGTACGCCGCCGCCCTCCTCAACAGCGAGATCGCCGCCTGGGTCACCCCGCAGCCGGGCGTGCGGGAATTCAAGCCGTCGGAGTTCGTCACCAGCACCGACACGCTATACCTGCTGTCCAAGGACGGTGGCGGCGGCGCCAGCGCGCTGATCGCGGCGTGCGCGGACTCGGTGATGCGGGCCGCGACCGCCCAGGCCGAACGCGCCGGCGGACGCCTGGACCCGCCCATGCTGGCGATCCTGGACGAGGCCGCCAACGTCTGCAAGATCAGCGACCTGCCCGACCTCTACTCCCACCTGGGCTCGCGCGGCATCATCCCGATCACGATCCTGCAGTCCTACCGCCAGGGCCAGAAAGTGTGGGGGGACGCGGGGATGGACGCCATGTGGTCCGCCTCCACGATCAAGGTGATCGGCTCCGGCATCGACGACCCGGACTTCGCCGACAAACTCTCCCGGCTGATCGGCGACCACGACGTGGAGACCAAGTCGACCTCCACCTCCGACAGCGGCACCTCCACCAGCATCAGCATGCGCCAGGAACGCATCCTCGCCGCCGACGCGATCCGCGCCCTGCCCAAGGGCACCGCGCTGTGCTTCGCCACCGGACTACGCGCCGCGATGCTCGACCTGCGCCCCTGGTACCTCGAACCCGGCGCCGACGAACTGGCCGCCGCCTCCGGCCGCGCCTCCCAGGCCATCACCACCCGCGCCGTGGCCAAGACCGCACCGCGGCGGAGCGACTTCGGTACGGCGGCCTGACAGCCGGCAAAGACGCCGTTGCCGTGAACGCCCCGGCTTCCCAGGCCTCTTCTTACGGAAGAGGGGTCATCTCCCCCGTCTCTGCGTAAGGCCCGGTGACCACCGGCGTCCACCCGCTCTCCCTCGTAGCAGAACAGGTCCCCGTGCCCTCCATCGACATCACCGAACAGATCGAGCGCCTCCAGCGCCTCGGCGAAGACTTCGCCTCACTGCACCAGAAGGTGCGCACCCTATCCTTCACCCCTGGCACCGACGCGCTGAACAAGATCTCCCCGCTGCTCCTGACAGCCCAGGACCTCACCGGCCAGGCGCTGCGGCGGCTGGCCACCTTGAACGGCAGCCCGTACACCGACCTTCCCGGCAGCCGCCCCGCCCTGACCGCCCTCGCCTCGGTCGTCTCCTCCTCGTCGCTGGCCGGCAGCGACCTGTCCGGCGCGCTGGGTGCCAACCCGTACGAGGGCACCGCCTTCCCCGGCCCGCCGGCCGACGAGGACTCCGTCCGCAAGACCCGGCACGCCCAGGCCCGTCCGGTGATGACCGAGCATCTCGCCGACACCGCGCACCAACTCGACCTGTGCGCCACCGGCTGCCGGTATCTGGCCGCCGGCATCCGCCGCGACCTGCGACACGCCGCCGAACAGCGGCCACCGCACACACCGGCGCCGAAGCTCAGCGCCACCCAGCACGCCGCGCTGCGGGCGCTCGCGCAGGGCGAGGGAAAGCTGTACGAGTCACACCGGATCGGCACCCTCCGCGTCCAGACCAAGGACGGCACCCGCGTCAGCATGGCCACCTTCCGCGCGTTGAAAAACCGCGACCTGATCCGCGCCGACGCCAGAACCTCGCTCCTGCACGGCCGGGACATCACCGTCACCAGCCAGGGACAGCGCGCTCTGGCCCACGCCCACCAGAGTCCCGGCCCCGCGCCCTTCCCCTCCTCGCCCGCACCTGCCGCCCTACCGGCCGCCCGTCACAGCGAAGTGCGGCGGTGAGGGACTTCGCGCCCGAGGACCGGGTGCTGGTCTCCCCGCGTCATCTGGCGGGCGGCGGCACCGAGCGCCTCGGCGATGTGATCGGCCCGCTGATCCACCTCTTCGGCTGGCGCTACCACCACGAGGCGGCCACCGGGCACGTCACTCTGGACAGCCCCGATCACAGCGTGCTGTTCGACTTCACCCCCGGCCGCAGCGACGGCACCTGGTGGCGGATCGCCCACCACGATCCCTACTGGGAGGCGGAGTTCAGCCGCCAGACGCCCGTCGAGTCGCTCGCTGCCCTGTCCCAGGCCCTGCCGCAATTCCTCGGCGACCGCCGCCACGCCGAACGGATCCCGGTCACCACCGCCACGCTCGCCCAGATCGCCGCACTCAACCACTGGACCGCCGCGCCGGACCAGACGGCCTTCGCCTCGCCCGACGGACGCTGCGTCCTGCGCCACGCTCCGGACGCGGAGACGGCCTGGCGCTTCCGGCACGCGGTGCATGACGGCTTCGACACCCACTGGCAGGCCATCTTCACCCGGCAGGTCCCCGAAGCGCTCGTCGCCCAGTTCTTCGCCCACCTGGCAACGCCCGAGCCCGTGGAGCGCGCCTTCCGCGACATTCCCTACCTCGCCCGGGACCTGGGCCAGGCACTCATCACCCCGGTGCGCGGCGCGGCCGTCAGCCCGCGCGTCCACCACGCCGTCGCCCAGGCCGCGCGTACCCACCCCGCCCGTCGCCGCTGACCGCGCCACCGAAGGGAACGCTCCGCGCCCCGATGACCGACTCCCTCTCCCCGGCCGAACGGCTGCTGACGCTCGGCACGGACTTCACCCGCTATCACGACACCCTGCGCACGCTCACCGTGGACGGAGCCGCCCCCATCACGGCGCTGCGCCACCAGATCCCAGCCACCCAGGACCTGGCCAAGGGAGCCCTCGCCGTCATCGACGCCCTCAACGGCCGGCGGATGTACCACAGCGCCGGCGTCCGTGCGGCGTACGCGCGGATCAGGCAACTCGCCCACCTGACCACGGACGCCGCCGATCACCTCCTCGACCGCGACAGCATCCTCACCGGCGCCGCCGCCGACGGCGAGCAGCCCCGGAAGTACTACGACTTCGGCGACGGTTACTGCAGCTACGACTTCTTTGCCAAGTGCCCCCACCGCATGGCCTGCGCCCGCTGCCCCTTCTACGTCCCCCAAGGAGTCAAACCAAGGGCCGGCTCCTTGCAGTCAAGGACGGCATCAACAAGTGCTCGAACAGGTCGACCTCACCGACGACGAACGCGACGCCCTTGAAGGCGACCGCGACGCCGTCACCGCCCTGGCCCAGAGGCTGGCCGATGTCCCGACTCCCGCGGGTCCGACACCACGAGACCTCGGAGCCACTACCGCCTTCGTCCCCCTTACCCAGCTGACAGACACGATCAAGCTCGGCCAGGAGCCGTCTGGTCAGGAGGGCCAGTCGTCGCCCTGAACCCGTGCGTGAAGGTGCTCGTCGTGCCATCCGTCGGCATGCAGCAACGCCTCGCGCATCGTTCCCTCCAGCCGGAACCCTGCCCTGGCTGCGATCCGACAGGATGCCGTGTTCTCGACGGAATGGACGATCCGCAGACGATGGAGGCCAAGGTCCTCCAGAGCCCAGCGGCTGACCTGAGTGGTGGCTTCAACCATCACCCCGCTCCCACGGCCGGCAGGGAGCAGCCAGTACAGGAACTCGCCCTGCCCACCTGGTAGATCGAGGTCGGCAAGACCGATCAGGCCCAGGGCTTCGCCGCCATCCGGGGCGATGGCCCAGATCGCCGCGTCTTCGCTCCGCCAGCGGCCCCGCCACTGGTTGATCTTCTGACGAGCTGCATCGACCGTCAGATGAGCCGGACGGTTCCAGTGCCGAATGTCTGGGTCGAGGCACGACTGAGCAAGCGCGCCAGCGTCCCTCGCCTCCCAAGGGCGCAGCTGCATGCCGCAGGCAAGCCGGAAGACCGGCTGCTCGCTCTGACTCATCCGGCCGGGAGTAACCACTGGCGGTATCGGGCTGATCATCCGCCCATGATCACAAGCCATCCCTAACCAACACCACGCGAAAGGTCACAGCCCTGTCTCGATTCTCAATAACTTGCCCCTTCCACGGAAACGCCCAATGGCGCCACATCCGCGACACCTCACCACAGGAATGGCAGGACGTCGTGGCGTTCGACGCGGCGATCCGCAAGGGCAACGCCCGCGTCAACGCCACCGGCAACCGCCTGCTGGGCGAGGCCTTCCTTCACCGCTCCCGCGTGCCGCTGGAGCAAGCCCCCATCGACCACGTCACCGCCGCCGAAGGAGCCGCGCTCCAGCAGGAACCCACCGACGCCGAAGCGGACCCGGAAGAGCTGGAGTACGGCGTTCCCGACGGCTGTTCGCCCTGGGCCTGCCGCGGTCACATCGAGTCCGGACGGGACGACTTCGGGCTGGCCGCTTGATCACCCTGGACCTGTTCGCCGGTCCGGGCGGCTGGAGCCACGCGCTGACCGTCCTCGGTGCCCGGGATGTCGGTCTGGAGTGGGACGAATGGGCCTGCCGGACCCGCGCGGCGGCCGGGCAGCTGACGCTGCGTACCGACGTGGCGCTGTATCCCGTCCGGCCGTTCGTCGGCAAGACCGGCGGGCTCATCGCCAGTCCGCCCTGCCAGGCATGGTCGAGGGCCGGCAAACGCCTGGGCCTGGTGGACCAGCCCCTGGTCCACCAGGCGGTCGCCGACCTCGCCCAGGGCCGCGACACCCGCGCCCGCCTCCTGACCGCGTGCCGCGACGAACGGTCCCTGCTGGCGGCCGAACCGATGCGCTACCTGCACGCCCTGAACACTGCCGGCCAGCCGGAGTGGGTGGCCATGGAGGAGGTCCCCGACGTCCTGCCGCTGTGGAAGCAGTACGCGGTGATCCTGCGCGGCTGGGGCTTCTCCGCCTGGACCGGCATCCTCAACGCGGCCGACTTCGGCGTCCCGCAGACCAGGAAGCGCGCGATCCTGCTCGCCTCCCGGATACGGACCGCCGCTCCCCCGGCGCCCACCCACGCACCGGTCGCCGAGCCCGAGACCCTGTTCGGACCCGGCCGCGCCCGGTGGGTCTCCATGGCCCAGGCCCTGGGCTGGGGCGCCACCGACCGCCCGGTGCCGACCGTCTGCGCCGGTGGCGGGCCCGGCGGCGGCCCCGAGCCCTTCCCCTCCGGCTCCCGCAAGACCCTCACCGACGCCCGTGACCGCGGCACCTGGAAACCCCACCCGCCCCACACCGGCATCGTCCTCAAACCCCACACCCGAGGCGCCGGATGGACCGCACGCCACGGCACCCGCGCCGACACCCCCGCCGAGAACCCCGCCCCCACCTTCACCAGCAAGGCCACCCACTGGCGCTGGGCCCTGCGCAGCAACAACCAGGCCAACGCCACCATCCGCGGCGTGGACAAACCCGCCGGCACCCTGTTCTTCGGCCACCGCGCCAACGAATGCACCTGGGTCGCCGAACCCGCCCCCGACGCCTCCGACACCGCCCCCGCGCCCGATCCCATCCGCATCACCGCCCGGGAAGCCGGACTCCTGCAGACCTTCCCCGCCGACTACCCCTGGCAGGGCAACAAAGGCCAGGTCTTCAGCCAGATCGGCAACGCCGTCCCACCCCGGCTCGCCGCCCACCTCCTGGCCCCGCACCTCGGCAAAACCCTCACCCCCGACGACTTCGCCCTGGCCGCTTGATGCCCCACCCCACCGATCCGCCTCCGCACGAACCCCCGGACGACCCGGCGCCGCCGACACCGGTGCACTACGCCGAACAAGCCCTCCTGGGCGCCCTCCTCCTCACCCCGCAGCGACTCGCCGACCTCGGCCCCCTGACCGCGCAGCACTTCACCGACCGCACCCACGGCGCCCTTTTCACCGCCCTGCGCACCTCGCCGGCACCCGACCCCGAACACCACCGGACGAACCCGGCCTGGCTGACCACGGTCCTGAATTCCGCGCGCCCCATGGCGCCCGGACTGACCCCGTCCTACCTCCACACACTCATCCAGACCTGCCCCCGGCCACGGCACGCCGCGGCGTACGCGCGCCTGCTCCGCACCGACCACGCCCGCCGCACCCTGCGCACCCACGCCCAGCACCTGGCCGACACCGCCGCCGACCCCACCCTGCCCGACCCGGTCGCCGCCACCCTCGCCCAGGCCGACGCCCTCGCCCGATTCCTGGAAGACCTCACCGGACAGTTCCCCTCACACCCCGGCTCGCTGCCCCGCACCACCCCACCCCCAACGCCCCCACGGGTCACGTCCGAAGAAGACTTGGAGGAGGAGCGTTACCTCCTCGCGAGCGCGACAGCACACCCGACGGAACTGACACAGACGCGGTGGCTCCAGCCCGAGGACTTCGCCCTCCCCCTGCACGGCACCCTCTGGCAATGCCTGACCACCCTCGCCCACCGTGCCCAACCCATCGACCCGATCACACTGATGTGGGAAGCCCAGCACCACGGCCTCCTCACCAGCACCATCACATCCACCGAGCTGATGACCCTGCTCTCCACCCCCGTCGGCACACCCGAACACTGGGCCCAGAAGATCTTTCAACGCGCCCTGCTCGCCCGCGCCCACACCGTCGCCACCCGCATCACGGCCTACACCGACGACCCGGCCAACACCCCCCACCAACTGATCACCGGCAGCCGCCGCGCCCTGGCCGACCTCACCACCCTGCGCGCCCGCCGACCGCAACCCACCAAGCCGACGAAGCCTCCCCGCGTCGGGTCGCCCCGCGCCGGCCCACCACCGTCCGCCACCACGCCGGCCGCCCGCGCCGGCCGATAGGCACCCGGGAAGCCCCGGTGCCGTCACCACAGTCATCGACGCCGAACCGCAAGCCGCCCGGAGAGCACTCGGGGCCGATGCCGGTGCGGGTGTGGGTGCGCGGCTCACCTCCGCTCGCACGGAGAGCACCCGAAGTCGCTCACGCCAGCTCGCGTCCGCTTCGGCTCAGCTCCGCTCGCACGGAAAGGACGGCACCTCTAAGCCCGTCGCGATGGCCAGCACCGGCTCACCTCCGCTCGCACAGAGAGGACGCCGTGCCGCCAGCGCGCGAGGCCCCCTGCGACGGCTCACCTCCGCTCGCACGGAGAGAACCACGTCAGGGCGTGCGTACGGGCCCGCGTCGGCGGCTCACCTCCGCTCGCACGGAGAGCACGGCGCATGCGCGGGGAAGGACCCCGCGCATTCCGGCTCACCTCCGCTCGCACGGAGAGCACCCTTCCCGACCTGCGCTTCTAGAAGCCCTTTGCCATCTCTTTGTCGTTTGGCTTCTTCTGGAATGCGATCAGTGTGAGGCCGTCGAAGTCTTGTGGAACTCGGCGTCGGGTGCCGGCGGTGCGCAGGGCGAAGCCTTGTTCGTTGTCGGCGGGGTGGGCCAGGACGGCCATGCCGTCTTTGGTGCAGGCGGCGATGGCGTCCCAGAGTTCGTCGCGGACTCGGGCGGAGACGGTGCCCACGTAGAGCTCGGGGGTGGCTTCCAGCAGCCAGCGGGTCAGGGCGCCGCGGAGGTGGTCGGGGACGGCGGTGGCGTAGAGCACGATCATGGAGGACATGGGCGGCCTTCTCGCAGGGGGTGGGTCATGGTTCCTGTCCGTGGTTGGTGCCGCCTTGGACGGGGCCGGTTACCGGGTCCCACAGGTCCACAAGTTGTTCGTCGGGGTCGGGGGTCTCGTAGGTGGCGTTGGGGTCGAGGAGGCGTTGGATGTCGGTGACGATGCGGGGCAGGAGTCTGAACAGGCGGAGCCCGTCGCGGAAGGAGCGGCGGGCTTCGGCTTCGGGGTTGGTGGAGGCGTGGAGGGCGAAGGCCAGGGGGATGGTCAGTTCGGCTTTGTAGAGGTCGGCGATGTCGTAGACGAAGGCCTGCTGGTTGCCGCTGTGGATGTAGCCGAGGGCGGGTGAGCAGCCCAGGGCGAGGATGGCGGCGTGGACGATGCCGTACAGGCAGGTGTTGGCGGAGGACAGGGCGAGGTTGACGGGGTCTTGGGTGTTCCAGGAGGCGGGGTCGTAGGCGCGGCGGAAGCGGCCGATGCGGTATTGCCGGGCCAGGAGCTGGTAGTGGGCTTTGACGCGTTGGCCTTCCAGGCCGCGGAGCTGGGCGAGGGTGGCGCCGGCGGGAACCGTGCCGGGGCCGAAGCGCTGTTCGTACATGGCGGTGGCCACGGCCAGGCGCTGGTCGTCGTCGGCCCAGGCGCGGGTTTGGCGTTCGAGCCAGGTGGTGGTGAGCGAGTCGGGCAGGGCGGCGGCGTAGCAGCGCACCCCGCCGGCGCCGGTGACCAGGACGGTGGTGCCGTGGCGGGCGAAGGTGGCCAGGGCGCGGGCTGTGATGGAGGTGCCCGGGCCCAGCAGGACGCAGCTGAGGGCGGCGGTGGGCAGGTAGAGGGTTTCCGTGCCGCGGCGCTCGCTGGTCACCTCGGCGCACACGCCGGTGTCGTCCTGGTGGATGCGCACCACGTCGAGGTAGAGGAAGGAGAGGGAGTCGGCGACGCGGGGCAGCATGGCGACGGTGGGCGCGGCGAGTCTGCGGCGGGCCTCGGCGGTGCCGCGCGGGTGTCCCGGAGGGGTGTACGGGCTCATGCGGCGTTCCGTGCGGGGGCGATGGTGAGCAGGCCGCAGCCGTAGGGTTTGCCGCGCCCGATGCCCTGGGTGATCTTTGTGCGCAGGGCATCGGGGTCGATGATGGCGGCGCGGCCCTCGAAGGCGGTGCGGGCGTGGCGGATGCGTTGCCGGGCCGCGGGGCCGTGGGGGGCGCGGCGGCCTTGGGCGGCGTCCAGGGGCTGGGAGTGCAGGCTGAGGGGTTTGAGGCCGGCGGCGTCCGCTTGGCGCAGCCACCACTGGTCGGCGGCCGCGCCGCTCAGTGCGACGACGGCGGGGAGTTGGTAGAGGGCACGGGTGGTGGCGCCGGGTTTGCGTACCGGGCTGGCCACGCACCGGTAGTGGACGGTCAGTCCGGGGCGCAGGGCGTCCAGGAGGGTGTCCAGGGGGCGGGTGTGGAGGGTGCCGTAGCCGTCGGGGAGGCGGTCGGGGTCGGGCTGGTGGGTGCTTTGCAGCAGGAGCTGGGGTCCGGTGGGGGTGTCGTCGGTGCGGAAGAGGACGCCGAAGTGGGCGCGCGGGTCGGGGCCGGGGTGGTCGGGGAAGAGGGACATCAGCCGGCGGTGCAGGCGGATGGCGCCTTCGCGGTGGGCGGTGTCCTCTCGGGCCTCGCGGGAGCGCGGGTCGGGGACGATGCGGGTGAGCCACACGGTCACGGACGGCTCCCTTCCGGATGGGGCACGTGATCCTTCAGGTAGGCGGTGAGGGCGTTGAGGTAGGTGGTGCCGAGCCCGGCGTACTGGGTGGCGGGCAGGGGCAGGGCGCGCCGGTAGTGGGGGCGGGCGCGGTAGGTGCGGCGGCGGGGGTGGAAGGAGAGCGGCTCGTCGGTGACCTCGCCGACGATCTCGGCTGCCTCCGGGGCGGCGGGACCGGGCAGGCGGTCCAACGGCCGGTCGGAATAGAACTGCACCTCCGGGTTCGGGGTGCGGGGCGGTGTGCCGGTCAGGGGCAGGTGCACCAGGTGGTGCAGCGCGTCGTCGGTCTCGCCGAGCAGGACGGGGCCCTCGGGTGGGCAGGAGCGGCGCCCCAGGAACAGTGGCCAGCGCGGTCGTTGCAGCGCATGTGCCACCTGGTGCAGCAGTTCCCGGCTGTCCGCGTCGTCGGCGGTGGGGGTCAGGGCGAGGGTGAAGGCGGCGTCGGCGAGGTAGGTGCGATGGGTGAGCAGGGTGCCGGTCTCGCCGCTGCGCTTCTTGCCCTCGGCGGTGGTGACCGTGGCCTGCGGGGGCAGGCCGCCGCCGACCGTGTGCAGGTCCCGCAGGGGGATGCCGGGACGGTCGGCGCGGATGGTCAGCGACAGGCGGGCCAGGTCCTGCACGGGTTCGTGGCGGCCCCGCCCCAGGGCGGCGGCCAGCAGGCCGATGACCCCGGAACGGGTGGGGAAGGCGGTGGTGTCCCGTTCGTTGAAGTGGCTGCGCTCACCCCAGGACTGCAAGGGGCCGGCCAAGCGCAGCAGCAGGCCGGGCTCGGCGGTGCTCACGCGCCGGCCTTCGAAGCGGCCGGGGCCAGCGCGGCGTCCAGGACGTGGCGGATCAGCTGGTCGAAGCTCTCCTGCCGGTCCCCGAGCCCGGTGAGGTCCTTGGCGGCCAGCCCGGCCCAGCCGCGGGCCCGGATCCGTTCCTGGCCCAGCAGGGTGTTGGCGGCCTTGGCGTAGCGGTCCAGTTCCCGGGCGGAGGCGGCCTCGAAGCCGCCCTCCGAGGGCGCGGCGACGGGCTTTTCGAAGGCGGCGGCGAAGGACAGCGGACGGTCGGCGCGCACCGCCAGGTGCACCAGGCCGGGCAGGGTGTGCGCGGCGGTGGAGTTCTTCTTGGCCTGCGGCAGCGACTCGATGAACGCGCTCAGGAAGGCGGCGCTCAGCTCCCGCAGCGCGGCCGGCTCCTGGCCGATGTTGGCGGCCAGGTCGCGCAGGTCAAGGGTGGCGTAGCGGTAGAAGGTGCCGGCGCTGAACTCGGCATGGCCCATGTGGCCGCTGCCGGTGGCATCGCCCCACCACTGGCTGATGTCGTCCACGGCGCTGAAGTAGTCCAGTTCCACATCCGTGGCATGGGTGGTCAGGGCGTGGGCGACCTGCACGGCGCCGTCCACACCCGCGTCGTCGACCTCGGCGAGCATCCGGCCGAACAGATTGATCACACCGTTGCGGGAGCGGAGCACCGCCTCGATCGGCCCCTTGGGCAGCACGCTCTTGTCACCGGACTTCTTGATGTCCTTGGCTCCCGCGAGCTTGTCCCGGTGCTCCTCGGCCAGATCGGCCAGCTCCACGATGGCGGCCTGCGGTACGTAGATCATGGCGTTGGTCAGCACCTTGTTCGGCACGGTCTTCTTGGGGTCCTCGGGGTCCTTGGCCAGCTCGAACTTGATGCTGCTGCCGGCCGCGAGGTGCCCGCCGGCCCGCCGGGCCAGCTCGGTCGGCCAGCCGCGCTCCTCCAGCTCGCGGGCGACGCGCTCGCCGATCCGGCGGGTGCGCAGCGCCACCTGTCCGATGCGCTCTTGGAACAGTTCCCGCGCCGCCCGCTTCCAGGACTGGCTGGAGACCCGGGTGCGCAGCACGTTGCCGTACTGGACGGTCTTGACGGCGTTGTTGTCGTCCCGGTTGAGGTTGGCGAACGGCATGGACTGCAGAACGTGGATGTCGACGAAGCGAGCGGGCGCGGTCATGACGGCTTCTCTCTCACAGCGGTGAACGGAAAAGGTGATCTTCAGGTGCGGTGGCCGGGTCGTCCCCGGGCCGGCGGGGTGGCCTACGGGGTGGGCTCGGCCAGTTCCTGCTGGTCGGCGGCGTCCGCCTGGTCCCGGTCGGCCGCGGCCCGGGCCCGGTAGTAGTCCTGCAGCCAGTGCCGGGCGATCCGTCCCGAGTGCACCGGCCAGGCGATCAGGTCGTCGAGCAACTGCGCCCAGTCGACGGGCACGCCCAGCTCGCACAGGTACCGGACGGAGGAGGGCAGGTGCCGGTGCAGGCCGGTGATGCTCTGGCGGGTGAGCAGGTTCAGGCGGCTCTCCGCCGCCGACTCGCGCATCTCCCGCTCCCGGCCCGGCCCGGCGGCCACCGCCAGCGCGAACGCCGCCCCCAGGCTGGCGCCGTACCGCTCCTTGGATGGCGCACGGCTTTGTGCGGTGGGGGAGGGCGCGTCCGGCTCGGCGCGCGGGGCCGTCGTGGCGTCGGCGTGCGCGTCACCGGGCCGGCTGCCGGGCCCGGTGCCGGGCTCCGGCGCATTGGACTCGGCGTCGGGAGTCGGTTCTTCTTCGGTGTCGGCGAAGCTGCTGCGGGGCTGAACGGCGATCATCGCGGCCACCGCGTAGTACGCCCACTGCTCCGTCTCCGGCGTCTCCTCCTTGGGGAGCCACGCGGCGACCAGGCGGTGCATGCGCGGCACGCTGTCCAGGCCGCGGCGCCAGCCACTGCGCAGCGCGGCGCGGGCCCCAGGGTCCTCCTTGCAGAGGCGCTCGATCCAGGAGACATACTTCAGGTGCTGCCGACGCCGGGCCGTGGCCGCATCGGGGGTGGTGCCAAGGGTCATGAGCATCTCTTTTCTTCACGCTCCGCGCATCGCACGAGGGCGGAGGACGAGGCGGGGCGGGTGTTACTGGCCGTTCCTGCGTCGGCCGCCATACAGCTCGATGCGGGCCTCGGACACCGCCTTGGCGCCGCGCTGGGTGCGGGTGACCGTGGCGGTCACCGCCTCGTACGCCGCCTCCGCCAGACGGAGAAACGCCCGCCGGGCCGCGGCCTGGTCCAGCCCGGCGTCCAGGGCCTGGCCGGTGCGGTCCAGTTGCCCAAAGCGCGACCAGAACTCCGTCTCGGCCTGCGGCCAGTAACGGGCCGCCGCCTGGGCCACCCAGCTGTCCGCATTCGCCTTGGGATCGTCCCGGTAGGCGGCCCAGGCCCGCTTCACCGCCCGCTCCAGGCGAAACCCGTACCGCTCCCCCAGCTGCCGCAGCCGCCCCACCGCCGGCGCCGACCGCCAGGCCCGCTGCTCCAGGTAGCCCAGCACCGGCGGGGTCGAGCCGTCCACGAACTGGATGTCCTTGGCCTGCGCCTCCTGCTCGAACCCCAGCGCGCGGACCCGCAGGAACTCGGAGACCTCCACAGCGGAGGCGAAAACTTTGGGCTGGCGGGGCTGTGCGGTGCCGGGCGGGTGCTGCAGCAGCAGGGCGTCCAGGTCCCGCCACAGCGCGCGGCTCGCGTCAGCCGGGCGCGGGTAGCGGTTGTTCTGCTGGCTGGTCTGCCAGATCACGAAAGCGTCGTCGCGCGGGATGCGGCCGGTGCGATACGCCCAGGTGATGAAGGCATCCCGCACCAGGAGACCGTCGCTCTCCTGCGGCACCAGCAGCAGCGCATGATGGGAACAGGCGGTCAGCCGCGAGCACGGCCCCACCGGCTCCGGCGGGGCCGCGTCCGGGTCGGGCAGCTGCTCCCATTCCCAGGGGCACTGGTCCTCCGTACGCCGCACGGTGGCACTCGGCGGCACCAGGCCCGCCAGCAGCGTCTCGAACAGCGTCTCGCCCACCGGGTGGTAGGACAGCGCGGTCCGCAGCGGCCCGGCCATCACGCTGGCGCTCTTGACCCCGCCCACCGTGCGCGCCGAACACCGCCCGGACGGCCCGTAGTAGTGCCACACCAGCAGGTTCAGCACCGCTTCCGGCACCGTCGGCAAATCCGGCGCCGCATCACGGCCGTGCCGGAACCAGGCGTGATTGTTGCCCGAGGGCCGGGTCACCATCAGCTTGTTCACCCCGGCGGTATTGCCCGCATCACACTGCTCGGCCAGCCGCGCATCCTGCATCCACGGCCGCCCGCCCTCGGCATCGAAGACGAAAAACCGGTCCCGGAAGGCGGCGAAGTACTTCTCAATCCCCTCCGCCGGCAGCCGCCCCGCATCCAGCACGTCCAAACGACGGTCCGCCCAGTCCCCAGGTTCGGTGGCGGACCGGGCCTCATCGAGCCCGGTCACCCGCGCGGTCAGCGCGTACAAGATCCGCAGCAGCGCGGCGTGCGCGGGCGGCTCCACCACCGCCAGCCCCGCGATGTCCGCACTGCGCAGCAGCACCTCCCGCAGCCCCACCCGATCCGGCAGTGATCCGGACGTGGGACGCGGTGCCGTGGCAGCCCAGCGCACCGGGATCCACGGTTCATCGATCAGGTTGTAAGTGCTCATCGAGATCAGGTTTCTGTGGGTAGGCCACAATGGTGTGGGAACCCCGCAGCGAGCGGGGGTGACCCGCTCGCTGCTTATGGCGATGAGCTGGGTGTTGTCCCATGCCCGCGCAAGCGGGCGAGAGCCACTCCGGCAAGCGCTCTGAAGGACCCGAAAGCCCTGCCGGAGTGGCCACGCGTCACAGTACAGCAGAAGCTTGCCGCTTAAGGAGCTGCTTCCAGGCCAACTGGTGAGACCCTGATGGTCTGTTGACCCAGCACGCACGCCCAGGCCCCGTCCCCGGCCGGTCGCATGCGCAGCAGCACCACCTCCCGCAGCAAGGGCTGCTTCGCCCAGCCGGCCGGCGCCGGCTCCCCGGCCGCCTCCCCCGGCAGCCAGCTGCCGGGCACCGGCGCGACGCCCCGCAGGATCTGCACCAGCTCCTTGCGCGACGGACCGTTCCCGCCTCCGCGCGGCAGGGGCACCGCCCCCGCCTCGTCCAGCGTCAGGGCCCCATCCGGCTGCTCGTACAGGCACAGCACCCGCCGGCCGTCCGCGCCCAGCCGCGTCGTGAGCAGTTCCTCGGTCACCCCCGCCTCGTGCACGCTCAGCGCGTACAGATCCCCCGCCACATCCGCCGGCGCGCAGATCTCCACCATGGACGCCTGCTGCCGCTCGACCATCTGCCGCGCCTCCCGCTCGGCATCCATCCGCCGCAACTCCTCCCGCGCGGCCCCCGCCAAGTCCTCCACGAACTCCGGCGCGTAGACCGCGTCCACCAGCTCCTGGACATCCCCCGGCACCGCGATGCCACCCGCTACCCGGGTCCGCAGCAGGCGGGCGGTGCGGTGCAGCAGCCCCGGGTCATACACCGTCCCCCAGGACTGCGGCACCTGCGTCACCTTCTTGCGGTCGACCGGCTCCAGCACCACCAGCCGGGGCTCGTCCTCATCGCCGGCCCACCCCGGCCGGCCCGACGCCCCCCGCTCGTGGCGGCACCCCCGCCCGGCTCGCTGCAGCAGCTGCGCCAGCGGCGCCAGATCGCTGACCACCAGATCGAAATCCAGATCCAGCGACTGCTCCACCACCTGCGTCGCCACCAGAATCGACCCCGGCCGCGCCCGCGCCACCTCCTCGGGCCCGCCGGGCTTGCCGTAGGCCGCCTCGCACTCCGCGGCAATCCGCTGCCGGACCCCCGCCGGATACCGCGAGTGCAACAACCGCACCCCGCCCTCCGTACCCGCCAGCGCCGGGAACGCCCCACACAAATCCCGATACGTGCGCTGCGCCTCAGCCACCGTCGTACAGCACACCAGCGCCGTACCGCCCTCCTCGGCCACCGACCGCAACACCTCCCGCAGCGCCTCCCGCCGCCCGCCCGAAACGACAACGGCATCCGGCTGCTCGTCCACATCCCAGGCGACCTGATGCACCTCCACCCGCACGGTGCGCTCACGCGCACTGCCGGTCGCGCGGGGAGCGGAGACCTCCCCGGTGCCGGCATCGACGAACAACCAGCCCGGGTAGCACGGCTCCACCCGCGACGGCTCCACAAAGCCCGCACCCCGGCGGTAGGCATCCACCAACGACGTCGCCACACGCCCCGTCAACGTCGCCGACAACAACACCACCGGCGCCCCCATCGCCCCCAACCACTCCAGCAAACGGGTCAGCAACTGGTGCATCCACGGCCCGTAGGCATGCGCCTCGTCCACCACGAAAACCTTCTCCGACAAGCCGAACAGCCGCAGCGCGTTATGCACCAACGGCAGCACCGCCGCCAGCGCCTGATCGACCGTGCCCACCCCCAGCGGCGCCAGCAGCCCCCGCTTGGGCCCCCGCAACCACTGGCCCGCCTCCACCGCCGTCGCCCGGCCCGCAACCACCCCACCGGCCGACTCCCCCTCATCACCGGCATCAGCGCCGGTGTCGGCGTCGGGACCGGCATAGACCGGACTGAGCCGCGCCATGGAGTGCAGCAGCGTCAACGCCCGCTCCCCGCCCAGCGCCCGCCCGGCGAACTCCGCCACCCGCGGAAACATCCCATCGGCCGTCGCCATGGTCGGCAACGCGAAATACAGCCCCCGCGCCCCCGCCGCCCGCCCCAGCACCGACGCCGCGAACAACGCGGCCTCCGTCTTCCCGTCCCCCGTCGGCGCCGTCACCAACACCAACCCCGACCCCCGCTCCCCCACCAACCTCGGAAGCCCCTCCACCAGATCCCGCTGCAAAAGATTCGGGGCAAACGGGAACATGTCTTCAAAACGGTCGGCCGTGAACTCGGCCCGCCCCAACCGCGCCTCCCGCACCAACCCCTGCGCCGCCGCCCGCGCCCGCCGCCAATGCTCATCCAACTCCGCCGGCGCACCCGCCCACCCGGACGGCGGCAGCAGCGGCACAATCGCCTTCTCCTGACTGGCCAGCCAGTCCGCCACCACCACCAACCCCGCCACCACCACCGCCAACTCCGCCGGCAACCCACCCACCGGCACCGCACCAGCCCCCACCACCCGCCGCAACTCCGCAAAATGCACCCGCCGCTGCGCAGCCCATCCCTCCTCCCCCAGCCCCGGCTGATACGCACTCGGCGCCGCCAACTGCTGCGCCTTCAACGCCACCCCGAACCGCCCGTGATGCCCACCCAGCAGCTGCGCCACCTGGTGACTCACCGCAGCCTTCACCCGCCGGTGCCCCGGATAACCGGCCTCCGCCAGCAACTCCGCCACCGCCCAGTGCGTCGCCATCTCATGCCGAAACCCCCGCTCGGCCTCCGCCCCCGGCGCACACCGATACACCGGGTCCTCCCGCACCGCCGCGAACGCCTCCGGCACCTGCACCTGAAACGGCGGCGAGATCTTCCCCAGGTCGTGCAGCCCCGCCCAGAACGCCAGCACCGCCCGCGTCTCCTCAGCCGACAACCCCAGCGCCCCCGCGATCCGCTCCCGCATCCGCGCGCCGACCACCACGTCCCACAGCGCCAGGAACACCGCGGCGGTATCCAGCAGGTGACACACCACCGGATACGGACGCGGCAACCCCTTCTGCTTGCCCCACATGCACGTGTCCACGACCAGGCCCGACCCGCCAACGTCCTCGCGCTTCATCATGCGCACAGACATAGCAGGAGGCACTGACAACGCCTCCCGGACGCCCGGTCGTTCACCCGCGACGGCACACGCGCGCCCGCCCTCCGGACCGAGACAAGAACGGGTGCAGAGGCGCAATCTGCGGCTAGGCATGAGCGAAAACCACAGCCGAGCCCGACGGCCCCAGACCGCCACGAGGCTGGCTTCCTCACCTCGGCCACCGACAAGGGCGGCCACTGGCCAACCCGCTCCGAGCAGCACCTAGACTCCGAGCCATGACGTCACACCGCGTGATGAGGCCGCCACCTCCCCACCATGGTAAAGAAACAGCAAAGCCCCTCTAACGCCGCAGGTCAGGAAGTGTCCTCTCCGTGCGAGCGGAGGTGAGCCGGTGATCAGGGAGCCCCGGCCGGCCTCGTCCACGTCCTCTCCGTGCGAGCGGAGGTGAGCCGACGACGGGTCCCGCTCCAGTTCCCGCAGCATCGTCCTCTCCGTGCGAGCGGAGGTGAGCCGACGTCGTCGAAGGCCCCGGCGAGGGGTGCCCGGTCCTCTCCGTGCGAGCGGAGGTGAGCCGTCGATCCGGCCGCCGGTGGTGATGGCCTTCTCGTCCTCTCCGTGCGAGCGGAGGTGAGCCGCCCTTGACGGCCGCGGCACGGGTGGGGGCGAGGTCCTCTCCGTGCGAGCGGAGGTGAGCCGGCCCTCGTCGTACCAGTCGGCCAGCTTGGAGGGTCCTCTCCGTGCGAGCGGAGGTGAGCCGGCACCACCTCCGGCGTTCCCCATGGGGATACCGTCCTCTCCGTGCGAGCGGAGGTGAGCCGGGAACGCAGGGCGCTCGTCGCCGCCTGGAACGGTCCTCTCCGTGCGAGCGGAGGTGAGCCGGCCAGGTTGTAGCTCAGGCCCGCCAGGGTCAGGTCCTCTCCGTGCGAGCGGAGGTGAGCCGAACGCCAGTCGGGTGCCCGGTGAGATCGTCGTGTCCTCTCCGTGCGAGCGGAGGTGAGCCGCGTCCAGCGCCCCGGTCGCGGCGTCCCACATCGTCCTCTCCGTGCGAGCGGAGGTGAGCCGGGGGAGGTATGGGGTCCATCGAGCACCAGGTCGTCCTCTCCGTGCGAGCGGAGGTGAGCCGCTGGTGCAGCAGCTGACGCAGGTGGCCGAGGAGTCTTCTCCGTGCGAGCGGAGGTGAGCCGATGTCGGGGAATTCGCGGTGGAGGATGCCTTCGTCCTCTCCGTGCGAGCGGAGGTGAGCCGTCGCAGCCGTGGACCCGCGAGGGCAGAGCGTGGTCCTCTCCGTGCGAGCGGAGGTGAGCCGTAACGGGCGCCGTGCCCGGGACGGGCCGCAGGGCCCTCTCCGCGGGCGCAGAGGTGAGCCGGGCTGTCGTACCATCGGGCCCTGAAACAACGGGCCCTCTCCGCGTTCGCGGAGGTGAGACGAACTTGTGGCGGCGGCCGCCTCGATCGCCCGTTCTTCTGGTCGTGGTTGGTCGGGAAGCGGTGGTCGGTTTCCGGCTGTCGCTGCACCGGGCGATCGTCGTCCGGCTTGCTCGGTGTTCGACTCGCATGTCGGCCGCAGTGGGATGTGCCACCGCGTTTTCGAGCTGCTGCGCCGTGGTCTTCCGGGCGCCGTAGACTCCCGGCCATGACTCCACAGTCTGCAACCGATCGTCCGGAAGTGCCTGACAGTCACGGTAGCAATGAAACGGCAAAGCCCGTCTAACGATGCAGGTCAGGAAGTGTCCTCTCCGCAGGCGCGGAGGTAAGCCACCAACGCCGCACGCGCCACCGGCGACCCGACCGTCCTCTCCGCAGGCGCGGAGGTAAGCCGCGCCTGGAACTGGCCGGGGACAAGCACGAGGGGTCCTCTCCGCAGGCGCGGAGGTAAGCCGGTCGGGGCCGTGGTCATCTTCCGCGGTGCCTGGTCCTCTCCGCAGGCGCGGAGGTAAGCCGCGGAGGCCCGGCGGGCGTACCGGACCGAGCAGGTCCTCTCCGCGGGCGCGGAGGTAAGCCGACGTCGCCCTTTGTACGGAGCGATCGGATCTTGTCCTCTCCGGCGCGGGACAACGTCCTGGGTACCGGTCTGCCGTGCGGCGCGTTCAGCTTGTGTGCGCCGTACGGTTGCGGTGCGGGTGGTCTCGGCTTGGCGGCGTTGCGCCCGGGCAACCTGGAGCAGGGCTCGCCCGCCGGCCGGGGCCAGGTTGGGGAAGGCGTGTTCGCCGAGTCGGCGCATCGCTTGGGTCTGCCGCTCGTACGCCGCGATGATCGCCGGGTCCGTCTGGTGGTCGGGCCCGGTGGCCTGCAGCGCGGTGGTATCCCGGGTGCGCACCGGCCCGGCGGACACTGCCGCGGGAGCCGGGGCGAGGTCGGTAGGCTCGGGGACGGGCACCGTCCCGGGGCGAGGATCTTAAGGGCGCGCACCACCGTACGGCCGACCGGTTGGCGGCCGCGATGATGCAGGCCTGCTCCAGCCGGCGTCGTTCGGGCTGGCGAGTCCGGGCACACGGTGAGTCGGCTGGTGCCGGTGTCGAAGCCGACCGCCACCACATGTCCAGCCAGGTCTGGGGCGAAAGTTGCCCACCACTTCGGGAGGGAGGAGCTGACGGCCGGGAGGGCCAGGCCCGCTCGGTGTCCAGCGCGCCGAGCGCCGGGCCCGCCGCCCGTATGGACACAACAGCGCGCGGCCACGCCTTCATTCGCTTCCGGCGGCCGCCGTTCTTCCGCGCCGCTTCCTGCGCGGCCCACAGTGCCACGCGGGCCAGGTCCACGCCGCTCAGCTCGCCGCTGCTCATCCCTGCCCCACGGGGTGAAGCCCGAGTTCGGATGGCCCAGCCTGCTCAGGCCCTGCACCTGGTCCACGAACCCGCCGGTGAACCGCCGCAGCTCCGAACTCTTGCCGTACCGCTCGATGTGCTCGGTCACGAGCTGCGCGTCCGTGGCGGCGCGGGCGCGCCAGTCGACTACCTGTGTGCAGGTCAACTCTTCCAGGACCAACTTCTGGTCGACGTTGACCTCCGGCTCCGATTCGGGCGGGAAGACCGTCGGGCGCGGCGCGGGCAGCACAACCGGGGCCACCGGTACGACCGGGAATTCGTCCTCGGGGTGCTCGGCAACGGCCTGCTCGGCGCGGGCCTTCGCAGCCTCGTTCTGCCGGGCCCGGACCTCCGCCCGCCGACGTGCCTTGGCCCGCGCGTCGGCGGTCACGGTCTGGTGCAGCTGTTGCTCGGTGGCTGTGCGGTATCGCGGCTTCGACAGGAGCGTCGGGTTGGTTGCCGCCCGTGGCCCTCGGAGTGCGGTCGTAGACTCCGGGCCATGGCGTTACAGCGTGCTCCCTATTCCCCCGGTCTGCTGGACCACTACGGTGGCAAAGGAATGGCAAAGCCCTTCTGACGTTGCAGGTCAGGAAGTGTCCTCTCCGTGCGAGCGGAGGTGAGCCGGACTGAGACGGCGAGAGGTTGTCCGTTGGCGGGTCCTCTCCGTGCGAGCGGAGGTGAGCCGCGTCGAGGTCCGTTGGGGTTTCGGTGTCGCTCGTCCTCTCCGTGCGGGCGGAGGTAAAGGTCGGCCCTCTTGCGAGGTCTGACGGCAGGGCACCTCCTGCACTCGGCCGGAGTCCTGGCACATGCCGCGTCGTGCCGGGGGCTTGGGGAGGGGGTATCGGGTCTGCCGCGTGGTGTCAGTGTGCGAGGTGCAGTAGTGCCCAGCGTCGGTTGCCGGGTTCGTTGCGTTCGGTTTCGGTGCCGCAGGAGAGCACCCCGAGTGTGCTGATCTTGGCGAGGAAGGCCGGGTCCGGGTCGGTGACGGGGCCGTCTTGGTGGGAAAGGACGAGGATGAGGGCGGTGTCGTCCTGGTCGGCCACGTGCACGGTGACCCGCTTTCCGCCGTCGCCAAGCGCCGCACGCACCAGCTCTTTGGTCACCTTCGCGCACCGGTCTTCCCGTACAGCGACACGGTCCCCGTATCCCCAGGCGGTGAGCTGCTCCCCCACGTGCCGGGCGGCCTTTCCCGGTGACCAGGGGGCGTTTTCGAAGACCCGGTTGGTGACGCGGCGGTTGCGGATGACGACGGCTGGTCGCCGCGTGGCGAGGGCGGTCTTGTGCGGGGCGGGCTTGGTGTCCGGCTCCGGGCGCGGCGGTTCCACCGGGCGCTTGGGCGGTGGCGGGGTTTTGGGTGGGTAGTCCGGCCGGTGCGGGTCGGCCTCCATGGCGACCACCTCCTGGCACGACGGTACCCGGCACCACCGCAGTGCGGGCTCCATCCGGCTTCTCCACACCCGCAAAGGCGAGCCGGAAAGGCCGAGCGGCGGCCAGGTCTTCGCAGAGCAAAGGAAGGTGAGCCGCTTCGGGGATTTCCGAGGCGACGGGCGGGTCCCCGGGAGCGAGTCGGCCGGAGCGCGCGGTGCTTCAGCCGGAGCGTCGCGTCGGGTTGCTGATCGTGCTCCTTGGGTGCGGTCGTAAACTTCCGGCCATGGCGTTACAGCGTGCTCCCCGTCCTCCCTGTCTGCTTGACCACCACTGTGGCAAAGGAATGACAAAGCCCCTCTAACATCGCAGGTCGGGAAGTGTCCTCTCCGCAGGCGCGGAGGTGAGCCGACCTCCACCAGGCGGAGCGTCACCGCGTCCTCGTCCTCTCCGTAGGCGCGGAGGTGAGTCGGCGGTGTACCCGGCATGAGCGCGGCACGCAAGGTCCTCTCCGCGCCCGTGGAGGTGAGCCAGGCATCACGGCCGGGGCCGCGATCGAGCTCCCGTCCCTTCCGCTCCGCGCCAGCGATGGTGCGCTGAACTCGTGGCGGCGGTTAGAAAGCGGTGATCGGTTTGCGGCTGACGCTGCATCGGGCGGTCGTCGTCCGGCTTGTCTAGTGTTCGATTCGCGTGTCGGCCGGGGCGGAGAAGCGTGCCGCCCCGGCTCGCTCGAGCTGCTGCACCCGTGGTGTTTGGAGCACCGTAAACTCCCCGCCATGCCCCCACAGACAGCAACCGATCACCCGGAAGTACCCGGCAGCCACGATGGCAAAGAAACAGCAAAGCCCTTCTAACGTCGCAGGTCAGGAAGTGTCCTCTCCGTACGCGCGGAGGTGAACCGGGGTAGATCCGCGCATCGCCGTCACGGGGCGGGTCCTCTCCGTACGCGCGGAGGTGAACCGTCAGCCGCTCTTCCCGCAGCCGCCGGAGCTGCGTCCTCTCCGTACGCGCGGAGGTGAACCGCTCAACGCGGTCGGGCGTCGTTTCCAGCTGGCGTCCTCTCCGTACGCGCGGAGGTGAACCGGTGACGACCGCGGTCAGCCCCTCCATCGCGTCGTCCTCTCCGTACGCGCGGAGGTGAACCACGCTGCTCCAAGTTCCCGTCGGGGTCGTATGGGTCCTCTCCGTACGCGCGGAGGTGAACCGCCTGCTGATCTGCGCCCTGGCCGCCGCCGAGCGTCCTCTCCGTACGCGCGGAGGTGAACCGTGGGGACTTGACACTGTGGTGGGTCGCGGGTGGTCCTCTCCGTACGCGCGGAGGTGAACCGACGTTGGGGACGTCCGAGAAGTGCCACAGGGGGTCCTCTCCGTACGCGCGGAGGTGAACCGCCGGGGCCACGGTCCGCGACGCACCCGCCCCGGTCCTCTCCGTAGGAGGTGAACCGTGGGAGTTGCCGTCGATGCCGTCGCGGTCGCCGTCCTCTCCGTACGCGCGGAGGTAAGCCGACGTACGGCGTCGACTCGCCTACGTGGGGCCCGTCCTCTCCGCGCCCGCGGAGGTGAGCCGGTCGGCGATAGCTTCAATGACGCGAAGGATTTGTCCTCTCCGTGCGAGTGGAGGTGAGCCGTTCCACGTGGCCGTAACCGGGGAGGCCCTGGAGTCCTCTCCATGCGAGCGCAGGTGAGCCGCCGACTGCACGCCCCGTCAGGCGCTGGCGTGGGTCCTCTCCGTGCGAGTGGAGGTGAGCTGGCGTTGTGCTCCGCTGCTTTGACGTCGGACGCCTTGCCCCCGCTCATCCCTGCCCCCACGGGGCGAAGCCCGAGTTCAGGTGACGCAAGCTGGACAGGCACTGCACCTGGCCCACGAACCCGCCGGTGAACCGCCGCCGCCCCGAACTCTCGTCGTACCGCTCGATGCGCTCGGTCACGAGCTGCGCGTCCGTGGCGGCACGGGCGCGCCAGTCGACTACCTGTTCACAGGGCAACTCTTCCAGAACCAGCTTCTGGTCGACGTTGACCTCCGGCTCCAATTCGGGAGGAAGCGTCGGGCGCAGCGCGGGCAGCACGACCGGGGCCACCGGTACGACCGGGACATCGTCCTCTTGGTTGCCGGCCGTGGGCCTCGGGGCGCGGTCGTAGACTCCGGGCCATGGCGTTAAAACGTGCTCCCTATTCCCCGGTCTGCTGGACCACCACGGCGGCAAAAGAATGGGCAAACCCCTCTGACACCGTAGGTCAGGAAGTGTCTTCTCCGCGCAGGCGGAGGTGAGCCATTGATGTCACCGCCGAGGATCACATACGGGCTGTCCTCTCCGTGCGAGCGGAGGTGAGCCGTGGAACCGAAGCCGTGAGTTTAGGTGATCGGTTTTCGGCTGCCGCCGCACGGGAGTCTTTACATCGGTTGTGGCCTGGTGGGCGGAGTCACACTTCGACGGCGGCCGTGGTTCGGCTTGTCCGGCGCTCGACCTGCGTGATGTCCGGGTGCAGAACGGCCTCACCAGGAAGCGATTCAAGATCCGGACCATTCACGGGCCAGCCCCTTACAAACCGTCCCATGAACCCCATTCCCGCTGGTCAAGCCGGGTGCGCGGCCTGTACCACCAGCACACGAAGAACATTCTTTGTTCTTATAGTCCAAAGAAACTCGGGTTCTTCTAGAGCCAGGAGTCGGGAGTCCTGGAGGCTTCTGCGAGGACGGGTCGTGGGTCAACACCCTCACGGTGATGCCGGGCCGTACAGCGAGGGCACGGACAACGTGAGCGCCCACGGCCCCGGTCCCGCCGACCACGAGTGCGGTCGCGTTCGTCGTCACCGTGCCACCTCCAGCACGAGCTTGCCGCGTGGCCTTTTCCGCTCCCCGCAGCTGGGGTATCCATGACGGTCGCCACCAGGGTGAGCGTCGTCGCGAACGGCTTCAGCGCGATGGGTCGCACAGCGTGGAGCGTGCCAATCCAGCCCGCCGGCCCCGGGACCTTGAAGACCCACAGCCGTCCGTCGACAAGGAACAGCGCCTCTCGGGTGTGGATGCCGTGGGCGGTGGCCTCGAAGGTCAGAACCAGGCGGTGTGCGCCCCAGTCCGGGATGACGTTCACACGCTCCAGCGCGCGTACCTGCACTGTGTAGGAAGCGTCGACATAGGTGAAGGTGACCATCGTTCCTCGTTGCAATCGGGCGCGTCCCTGATCGCGGCAGCCTCGGCGGGCTTTGGGGCTTTTCGATCAGTGGTTCCCTCGTCCGGTGTGTCTGCGGCGCGGCCATGAGGGTGGGCGTGCCAGCGTCGATGGCGTACCGCCCCCGTTCGGCCAGGGCTATCAGGGCTATCAGGGCACGATCCAGCCCAGCATCCGGGAACTCAAAGCCGGCAGCCCAGCGCACGGTCTCCCAGGCGTCGTCGCGGGCCCGGCGCAACTGTTCGGCCAGCGGCGCCGGCTCCCGCACGGTCGGTACGCGGTGGAAACCACCAAGGCCCACGCTGATCGGGTGGATGGCGCGCCCGCCAAGGAATTCGACGATCGCGTTGCCGACACGCTTGGTCTGCAGGCCTTGCTCGACTCCGCCCGGTGGGTGCGGGCCACGCTGAGCCCCATCATCGGGTCGTCAACCGGAGCTTCTTGCGACACCAGCACGAGCCGGTAGACATCCACAGTGTCACCTTAGGTTGACAAGAATGCTGCGTTAACCAGCATTGACGACCCGGAACCGGCGAGGACGTCATCGCACCCCAGGGACCCTTGCTGCCAGGCCGAAGCACGGCCCGGCGTGCTGGTGCGCCGGGCGCCGGGCGCCGGGCGCCGGACCAACCTCGGACGTGAGGGCTGGGAGTCAGGAGTTCGCTGCCTCCACAACCCGGACCAACCCCAGGGGGCGCACGTCGGTCCAATTCTTCTCAATGCAGGCCAAGCAGCCTTCGCGAGCGCCTTCCGGGTAGGCCGTGCGCCCACCACTCTCGGGATACCGGCGAACGTCAGCCGGTGAGTGCTGCCCCTCGTCGTTGACGAGAGGAAGGAAACGACCCTCGACGATGCCAAAGAGGGCCACCACGGTCGGCCGCCCTGGGACGGGTTGACATGGTGACCACAGAGTTCCGCGACCAGCTCGGGTTCCAACTGACACAAGGCGCCCAGCTACATCAGGACGTGGCGGGACGAGGTGATGCGGCGGAAGTGGCCCTCGATGTACGGGGCCCAGGTCTCTGGATCGATTGGGTACTGCCGCCGCGCCACACAGTTGCAATGCATCCCATAGTTCGCATTTGGCTGACCTCTCCGCCTACAGCGCTGCATTGTCACACCACGAGGCCTGGACCAGAGAGTAAAGGAGGGATAAAGTCCCGTTCGATCTTCATGAAATCTTCAGATTGTGAGACCAAAGTAGTGGAAAGACGTAGGCGGCGGAGAAGACCGGCGCATCGGGGAGTCGGAGCGGCGTTAGGTCTTCTCGCCGCGCTGGGGGTGAGCGCAGGAGCCTTGACGCCTGCCGCCGCAGTACCCGCGCCAGGGGGTGACGCTGAGGCCTACATCGAGGCCGTGGACGGAGCACCCGCCACGGACGAGGCGCGGGGAAAGGCCTTCTGGCACGATGACGAGCTTCCCACCAAGACGGCGGAGCAGCGGGCTTCGGAGCAGGCGGTTGCCGAGGGGCGCCGGGTGGAGATCCCTGGGCTGACGAACGAGTCGAATCAGGTCTTCGCCAACAGCGACGGAACGTTCACCGTCGAGTCTTCTCCCGTTCCCGAGCGCGTACGCAAGGACGGGGCATGGTTACCCATTGACACGTCACTGTCGCGGCGTGCTGATGGCCGGTTGGCCCCGAAGGCTGCTCAGGATGTCGTTTTGTCGGGCGGCGGTTCCCATGAACCTCTCGCGGTGATATCCCGTGACGGCAAGACCTACGAGCTAGGCAGTCCGTGGCCGCTGCCAACGCCGAAGGTCGCCGGGTCGCTGGCTGTCTACGAGGCGGTGCGCCCCGACGTCGACCTCGTGGTCCAGGTGCGTCCGGACGGGTTCACTCACAATCTCGTGTTCCACACGCGTGAGGCGGCCACCGACCCCGCGCTGCGTGCGATCCGTTTTCCAGTCAAGACGACGGGGCTCTCGGTCAAGACGTCGGAGACGGGCAGTATTTCCATGGTGGATGCGGGCGGACATGCCGTGTTCTCCAGCAGTGCCGCTTTGATGTGGGACTCCGCCACGCATGAACCTGCTGCCCGGCAGGCTCGCCCCAAGGCGGCGCCTGCTGAACGGGTGGCAGCCGCAGAGGAGGCCTCCGACAGCCCAGTGCTTCCCGCCCCAGGGGCACGAACAGCCGTAGCCGACGTCACGGCCAGCGCCGACGCGCTCTCCGTCGCTCCTGACCGAGAGTTTCTCGCTGACCCGGCAACGTCCTACCCGGTCGTGATCGATCCGCCGGCCGTAAGCGGCACGCTCACCGGCTGGACGACATTGTGGTCCAACAGCCCCTCCACGTCTTTCTGGAAGACGTCACACGCGCTGGGCGTGGGCTACGACGCGTACGTGGACAACAAGAAATCCCGTTCTCTTTTCCAGTTCGACACGCGACGGGTCGTGGGCAAGAAGATCGTCAGTGCGACGTTTACGGCCTACGAGATCTGGTCGGCCAACTGCACAAAGAAGGACATCGGACTCTATCGAACCAGCGGAATCTCCTCGGGAACCACCTGGAACTCGAAGGTGACCTGGGCGCACGTGAACACGGTGTCCGCTGCTAAGGGCTTTTCTTCGGATTGTCCGGACGGTGACGTCGAATTCGATGCGACTTCGGCTGTGGCCTACACGGCCAAAGCCAAGTCGGCCACGACCACGCTGGGGTTGATGGCCAGCGAGGCCGACCCGATCGCGTGGAAGCAGTTCATGTCCCCGGCCGACGACAGGGCCACCTCTTCCCGCAAGCCCCGTCTGTCCATCACCTACGTCTCGCCGCCGGACAAGGCACCGTCGTATGTGAAGATGTCGGACCCGAACCTCGCCTGCTCGTCGGCCGCCAACCCGGCCGTGATCCGCGATGCCACCCCGCGGCTGACCGCCACACCGACCTCGGCAGACGGGTCGAACGCCAGCCTGCGGCCGACGTTCGACCTGTACAACTACACCGACGGCGGCAAGATCAGCACCATCGCTCCGACAACCTGGACCGCGCCGGGAACAGCGGGCACGGTTGTCACCCCCGCTCTCAAGAGCGGCAAAACGTACCGCTTCTACGCGGCGACGCAGTACCGCTACACCTTCAACGGCACGACAAGCACGTTGCTCAGCCCATACTCCGCGGGCTGCTACTTCAGGGTCGACACCGCTGGCCCGCCGCGCCCCACGGTCACCTCGCAGCAGTACCCGGAGTGCGCGGGCACCACGTGTGCCAGCTCACCAGAGACCGGCAGCGTCGGCATGACGGGCAAGTTCAAGATCAGCGCGGGTGCCGCAGATGTACAGCGCTATGACATCTGGCTCAACGGAACTCTCCTGGAGAGCAAGAAGTTCTCGGCCGGTACGCCGTCATACGAGATATCGGTGACGCCCACCAAGAGGCTTACCAATACGCTGCGCGTCCAGACATTCGACGCCGCCGGCAACACCAGCGCCACCAAGGACTACCTCTTCAAGGTGGCCCGCCCGGCCGACCCGGTCGCGGAGTGGAAACTGGATGAGAATTCCGGTACCGCATCGGCAAACTCACGCGGCCCCGACCATGGGCTGACGCTCAACACGCCCGCGTGGCAGTCGCACGCTCGGCTCGGATCAGGCCTGCGCGGCAACCCCTCCGATGTGACCTACGCCGCAACGTCCGGCCCCGTGCTCGACACGAAGGCCAGCTTTGCCGTCTCAGCCTGGGTCAAGCTCAACAGCAAGGCCCAGACCACCGTGCTGCAACAACGCGGCACCGCCGTCGGCGCGTTCCAGCTCTATTATTCCGCCGGTTATGACCGGTGGGTCTTCAATCGGTATAACGCGGACAAGACCGAAGACCTTACCACCATTTCCCGGGCCATCGCCAAACAACCACCTGTGCTGGGCGCGTGGACCCATCTGCTGGGAGTCCACGACGCGCAGGCGAAGAAGATCCGCCTGTACGTCAACGGACTGCTCGCCCAGGAGAGCGCGTTCACCGCGCCTTGGGCTTCCGCCGGGCCTTTGGAAATCGGACGCTGGGGAACGAAGAACTACCAACTCGCCGCGGACGTCGACCAGGTCCAGGTATGGAACCGTAACGTCTTCCCCGACGAGGTGCCGGCCATCGCCAACGCGGAAGATCCCGCCACAGGGCTCCACCGGGCCTCTGTCATGGCGCAGTGGTCCATGGACGAGGCGTCCGGCACCGTCGGCACGGACGGCTCCGGCAGGGGCAACAAGCTGTCTCTCCAACCGGGATCCAAGTTCGTGACGACCGACGACTACGGCCGGGGCAATGTCCTGGCCCTCGACGAGACGCAGAGCGGGCACGCCACCGCGCCGTCCGTGGTGGACAACAGCGGAAGCTTCACCGTCACCGGCTGGGTGAACCTCGCCGCGGATTCCACACTGGAAGACACCACGGTCCCCCATTCGCCCACAGTGGCCAGCCATCCCGGCGTCCAGCGCGACGCGTTCCGTCTGTGGTACCGGCAGGAAGCCAAACAGACTGTCGGCCACTGGAACTTCGGTCTCTTCACCAGTGATGTCTTGGGTGGGACCGGGAGCATCGCCACCTCGGACGAAGCGAACTCACCCACAGGATGGGTTCATGTCGCCGGTGTTTTCGACTCCGCCCGGCAGTCGATGAAGCTCTACTTGACCGGTGAGAGACAAGGCAACGACGACGGCACGTCGTCCAAGGACGTTTTCCAGCCCTCCGGCCCCGTCAATCTGGGCCGTGGCCGCCGTCATGACACCGGAACGCTCGGCAACCAACTGGCCGGACAGCTCGACGACGTGCGGGTCTACGCAGGAGCACTGTCGGACGCCGAGATTACCCAGCTGGCGCTCCGCGACGAGCCTCCGATCGAAATCGGCTGACTCCGACAGAAGGCCTGCCCCATTACTGCTCACCTTTGACGGCGGGGTGAGCCGCAACTCTTCGGCTCATTCCGCCGCCCTTCCCATGGAGCGAACATGCCCACCGCAAGACCCGCGCCGCGCTGGTCGTGGAGGACAGCGAGCAGGCGCCGCATGGCCGCCGTCGCGCTGCCCGTGACCACCGCGATTCTGGCCACCCTGCTGGGCGCCGCCCCGGCGCCGGAGTTCGAACGCGACCACAGCGCTCTGCCGAAGGCCGACTTCGGCAAGGCGGAGAACTTCACGCCCAAGCACGAGAGGCTCGCCGACCCGACGGAGGACGCCGCCGCACAAACCCATGCTCACGCCGCCCGGAAGGTCGCCTGGCCGACCGCAAGCAGCGCCATCGTCGCCGTTCCCGCCCTGCCCGACTCCAAGGTCAAGGTCCCTCAGCAACCGGTAACCCTTTCCCAGGCATTACCGCCCGCATCCCCCAAGAGCCGATCGGTTCGGACGGACGCGAGCACCTCTCCCGCCAAGGCAGAGGTACATGTACTCGACCGCGCCAACACCACCAAACTCGGCATCGACGGTGTCGTCCTCTCTGTGAGCCGCGCCGACGGCGAAGCAGAGCCCTCCGCCTTGTCCGTCGCACTCGACTACAGCAGCTTCGCCCACGCCTACAGCGGCAACTGGTCCTCACGCCTGCGCATGGTGCAGCTTCCCGCCTGCGCCCTGACCACACCGGACAAAGCCGCCTGCCGCACGACCACGCCCGTCCCCTCGTCCAACAACACCTCACGCAAAACCGTCACCGCCCAGGTCTCCACACCGAAGACCGCGCCCACCATGCGGCGCGCGACAGGGGCGGCCCGCACCGTACTGGCCCTGTCCGCCGGGGCCGCCTCAGACCAAGGCGGCTACGAAGCCACCCCGCTCTCTCCCTCCGCGACATGGGCAGGAGGCGGATCCAACGGCGACTTCACCTGGTCCTACCCCATGGACGCCGTCCCCGCGCCCGCAGGGCCCGCTCCTTCCCTCTCTCTCGGCTACTCCGCCCAGAGCGTCGACGGCCGGACCTCCTCCACCAGCGCCCAGGCGTCCTGGATCGGTGAAGGTTTCGACCTTCCCACCTCCTACATCGAGCGCTCCTACGGGTCCTGCGATGACGACGGACAGGACAAGAAGTACGACCAGTGCTGGAAGGAGGACAACGCGTCCATCGTCCTGAACGGCAAATCCAGCAGCCTCGTCCCGGTCGACAAGGCGAAGGGCACCTGGCGTCTGCAGGGTGATGACGGGGAACGCGTCGTGCGCGGTACCGGCGCCGCCAACGGAGACGATGACGGCGAGTACTGGACCGTCACCACCACTGACGGCACGCAATACGTCTTCGGCCGCAACCGTCTCAGCGGCTGGACATCCGGCAAGCCCGAGACGAACTCCGTGTGGACCGTGCCGGTCTTCGGTGACGACCCGGACGAACCCGGATACTCCGCAGGAAACAGCTTCGCCGACCGCTCCAAGAACCAGGCATGGCGCTGGAACCTCGACTACGTCGTCGACCCCCGCGGCAACGTCATGACGTACTGGTACGAGAAGGAGCTCAACTACTACGCGAAGAACGGCACCACCGGGAACGGCACCGAATACACCCGCGGCGGATACCTCTCGCGCATCGACTACGGGCAGCGCAGCGACACCGTCTTCTCCACCACGCAGCCTTCTGCGGCTCGGGTCAAGTTCTCCGTCGCCGAGCGTTGTATCCCCATCCAGGGCAAAGAGACCTGCGCCTCACTCACCGAGGCCAACCGTAACGCCTGGCCCGACGTGCCCTTCGATCTGATCTGCAAGAAGGACACCGTCTGCACCGACCAGCCCTCTCCCTCCTTCTTTTCCCGCAAGCGTCTGACCGGCATCACCACACAGGTCTACAAGGGCACCGGCACCGGCGCGGACAGTGACTACCGCGACGTCAACCACTGGTCTCTCGACCACTCCTTCCCCGATCCCTGCGACGGGTCGAACGCCACGCTGTGGCTCAAGTCCATCCAGCACACCGGCAAGTCGGGCACTCCCTCCGTCAGTCTGCCCCCGGTCACCTTCACCGGCGTTCAGCTCCACAACCGGGTCGACAAGATCGGCGACGACGTCGCCCCCTTCATCAAGTGGCGCATCCGCACCGTCACGTCGGAGACCGGCTCCGTCCTGACCGTCAACTACTCCGCCCCCGAGTGCATCGCCGACACCAACATTCCCACCGCACTCGACAAGAACACAAAGCTCTGCTACCCGGTCAAGTGGATCCCGCCGTCCAACCCGACACCCGGCACCGATCCCAAGCCGCGTACGGATTGGTTCCACAAGTACGTAGTCACCCAGGTCACCGAATCGGACCCCACCGGCAACGCCCCGCTCAAGCAGACCGACTACACGTACAACGGTGGCGGCGCCTGGGCCTACGACGACCAGTCGCCCATCACCCCCGCGAAGTACCGCACCTGGGGCATCTGGCGCGGATACCAGAAGGTCACCACCACCACAGGCGAAGCTTCCGGCACCCGCTCCAAAAGCGTCAGCCTCTTCTACCGGGGCATGAACGGCGACAAACAGACCGACGGCAGCACCCGCAAGGAGACCCTGACCGACTCCCAGGGAACCATCGTCACTGACGAGGAACCCTACGCCGGGCAGACCCGCGAGCAGATCGCCTACAACGGCACCTCGGGCGCCGAAGTGTCCGGCACGATCACCACGCCCTGGTCCCAGACCACTGCCACGGCCACCCACTCCTACGGCACCGTGCGTGCCTACATGACCCGCACTGCCAAGGAAGTACTGCGCACCCCCGTCTCCGGAAGCGCAGACATCACCTCCACCACCAGCACTACCTATGACACCGACAGCGGTCAGCCACTGACGATCGAGACCGAAGGTGGCGGGGAGAAAGACTGCACCCGCACGGAGTACGCCAAAAACACCGCTGCTTGGATGCTCACCTACGTCAAACGCGCGGAGAAGGTCTCCGTCGGCTGCACCGCCACCCCCAACCGCACCGGAGACCCGAAGACGACCGACGTCGTCTCCGACATCCGCACGTCCTACGACGGCCAGGCCTGGGGCACCCCTCCCACCAAGGGCAACACCACCGCCACCCAGCGCGTCATCGGCTACGCCAATGGCACGGCCCAGCTGCAGACCATAAGCACTGCCCAGTACGACGCCCTCGGTCGCGTCACCGACGAATGGGACACCCACAACACCCGCACCACGCACACCGAATACACACCGGCCGCGGGCGGCCCGCTCACCTCCACCAAGGCAGCGAACGCCCTCGGCCACACCGTCACCACCGAGATAATCCCTGACTGGGGCGTCAACAAGGTCAGCACCGACCCCAACGGCCGACGCACTGAGATGGCCTATGACGCACTCGGGCGCCTTACGGACGTCTGGCTCGCCGACCGCAACCGCGCAAATCAGACCGCCAGCAAGAAGTTCGAATACAAGATCGACCGCGGCCAAGCATGGGTCGCCACCAAGAGCCTCAACAACGACGGCACCACCTATCAGACCTCCTACGCGATCTACGACGCGCTGCTGCGCCCGAGACAGACGCAGACCCCGGCAGCCACCGGCACGGGGCGGGTCATCAGCGAGACCAAGTACGACTCCCGCGGGCTCGAAGTAGAGACCGCCGCCGGATACATCGACACCACCGCCCCATCGGGCAGACTCGCAGTTCTCCTGACCGCCGCTCCGGCCGGAAGCCGGAAGACCTACGACGGTGCCGGCCGCCCGACTGCGGACATCGTCCTCGCCCTGGGCAGGGAACACTCGCGCACCACGACCACCTATGAGGGAAACTCGACGACGGTAGAGCCGCCGAACGGCGCTGCCGCGGTACGTGAGAGCGTCGACAGCAGAGGCCGCCTGGCCGAGAAGCGCGAATACGCCGGCCCCAAAGCCACCGGCGACTACACCAAACTCACCTACACCTACGGTCGCGCCGATCAACTCGCCTCGGTGCAGGACAGCGACGGCAACACCTGGAAGTTCGAATACGACTTCCTCGGCCGGACCACCACCCGGAGCGATCCCGACACCGGCACCACCAAGACCGAGTACAACAGCCTCGACCAGGCCAGCGTCACCGAGAACAGCAACGGCGATGTCATCAGCCACACCTACGACCTGCTGGGCCGCCCCACCGGAAAGCTCACCGGGCGCATCCCACTCGTCGACGGCAAACCTGCCATCGACGACACGAAGTACGTCGCACGCTGGACCTACGACACCGTCGCGCTCGGCCGCCCCACCTCCGCCATTCGCTACGACGGCGGCAAGAACGGCAAGGCCTACGCCTACACCAACGCCGCCTACGATCCCCTTTACCGTGTCCTGAAAGAGCAGTACACGATCAGCACCGCCGAAGGCGCGGTCGCCGGCAACGGCACGTACACCCTCACCAACTCCTTCAACCTGGACGGGACGCCTCAGAAGCGCACCATCCCCGCAATGGGCGGCCTCGCGCAGGAAACGCTCGTCTACGGCTACAACGACCAGCGTCTCCCCACCACCCTGCAAGGCCTGACCGGGATCGTCCAGGGCACCGACTACCTGCCCGCAGGCGAACGCACACGCATCACTCTCGGCGTCTCGTCCTCTGCCAAGTGGACAGAGATCAATACCTTCCACGAGGACGGCACCAAGCGGCTGTCCCGCCAGACGGTGGTCTCCGAATCCCATCCCGGGACCGACGCCGACACCAACTACCGGTACGACCCCGCGGGAAACCCGGTCGAGATCGAAGACCGCTCCACCAGCACTGGTGACAAGCAATGCTTCAACTACGACGGGCACCGGCGCCTGAAGACCGCCTGGACGTCCAAGGGCGACTGCACCTCCGCACCCACCAGCAGCGGCATCGGGGGCGTCGCACCGTACTGGCAGTCCTTTACCTACGACAGTGCCGGCAACCGCAAGTCCGCCACAGACCACCTCGCCGCAGGAGGACCCGCCACCACCAACTACACCTACGACCAGACTGCAGCAGGCAAAGCCCGCCCCCACCTGCTTTCTTCCACCACCCCCGGCAACCCGGACCAGCCCAAAACCAGCTACACCTACGACGCGGCAGGAAACACCAAGACCCGCACCATCGGTACCAAGACCCAAACCCTGGATTGGGGACCCGAAGGAGACCTCGCCAAGGCCACCGAAGCCGACGGCTCCGAAACCTCCTTCCTCAACGACGCCTCCGGCAACAGGCTGATCCGTCGTGACAAGACCGGCACCACGCTGTACCTCGGCGAAACCGAACTGCGCTTCACCAAGGCGACGGGCAAGGTCGAGGCAACCCGCTACTACAGCCACGCCGGGCAACCCGTGGCCATGCGCACACCCCAGGCACTCACCTGGATGTGCACCGACCACAACGGCACCGGCAACGTGCAGATCGATGCCACCACACAGGCCGTGACACGCCGCTACACGCAGCCCTTCGGTGAGGAACGCGGCACCAAGCCCACCGGCTGGGCCGGTGAGCGGGGCTTCGCCGGCGGCACCCAGGACCCCACCGGATTGACCCACCTCGGCGCCCGGTCCTACGACACAGCAACCGGCCGCTTCATCAGCGCAGACCCCATCGCCGATCTCAAAGATCCCCAACAAATCAACGGGTACGCCTACAGCAACAACAACCCCGTCACCTACGCGGATCCGGACGGCAAGTTCTTCGGCCTCGGCCTCTTCGACTTCATCTTCGTCGCAGTCGCCGTGGTGTCCTTTGTAAACGCGGTGCTGCACACAAGCTACCGACAGCAGTCCAGCTCGCGCGCGTCCCGCACTTCCTCGCGCTCGGGAATGTCAGCCATGGGCAGCGGGAACTACGGGAACTCCGGCGGCGGTGAGGGCGGCGGAGGAAGCAACTGCAGTTCCACCTACCCCGCCTACAAGCCCGGATGCAATACCAACGTCGAGCCGGCGAACCCGAAAGCACAGGGAAGCTTCGGCGACTTCATCGCCGGCATTGGGCACAACTTTTTCAGTGCGCTCGAAACCATTGGCAGCCTGGGCCCCGCGTGCTGGTTCCAAGACTGCAGTGGAACTACCGACAAGTACGATAAATTCGTCACTGAGCACGGAGCCGACAAGGACACCAAGGCATGGGACGCGGGTGACAGCGCCGCAGAAGTAGCAGGGCTGTTCAACATCGCCGGAATGTTCAAATCTCTGGCGAAGAAGCTCTTGAAGGGCGGGGCGAAATCGGCTCCCAAGGAGTCCCCCAAGATACCAAAGGGCTGCAAGTGCTTCCTCGCAGGGACACAAGTAGAGCTGGCCGATGGCACTACGAAATCAATTGAAGACCTCGAAATCGGCGAAGAGGTGCTCGCAACCGATCCGGAGACCGGGGAAACTGGTGCCCGTAAGGTAGTGCGACTTATCGTCACTGAGGACGACAAGAAATTCAATGAACTGACCATCGAGACTGCCGACGGTCCAGAAAAACTCACCGCTACTCACGAACACCCCTTCTGGGTCGTCTCGGAGAAGCGATGGATCGAGGCGGGTCTGCTGCGCCCGGGCATGACGTTGCGCACGGACGAGGGCAGTACGGTTGCTGTCCGAGGGAATCGTTCCTTCGAAAAGCGGGCGCGCACGTACAACTTCACAGTGGACGACCTCCACACGTACTATGTGATGGCGGGCGAGACGCCGGTACTCGTTCACAACAGCAACTGCGGAAATCGCAAGCATGACAAGGCCCGTGGCGCTGCCGGTGTCGATGAAATGACGGAGACGTTTGAGAAGTTCTACGACAAGTCTGATATCTATAGCGAGAGCTACGGGAATGGACTTGATTTGTGGACCCCTTACGGCAGGCGACAAGTTGATATCGCAGTCCGGACACCAGACGGAAACCTTCACCTTTACGAGGTAAAGGTGAACAAGTCGAATTACACGAAGAGTCAGCGGAGGAAGGACGAGTGGCTAGCGCAGACGTACGGGTTCGAAACCTCGGTCATCCGGCGTGGTACAAAGTGTCCAATCTGCAACCCGTAACCTGAGAGGATGGCCTGTGAGTAGCGACTTCGGCTTCTGGAAGCACTCGTCCGGGAACCCAGAGGAAGTTTTCGACAACCTTGCTGAGGGCGACACCAGCGACCTTGTCGTGAGCCCTGACGTCTTGCGGTTCCGGGAAGAGTTGCTGACCAGGTGGCCGGATGTGGAGGACGTTCTGGAGCCGTCTCGATTCGACCTGGAAGAGGAACCGGATGACGAGGGAAAGTACGTCCTCCTGACCCTCTCGGTTCGCCAACTGGACTATCTCCCGGCGATTCTTGACATGGCGAAGAGGAACGGCCTCGTCGGATTCAGTGGAGTGGCGGGCGAGCCGATTTAGGCTCCCGATTCGCTACGCAGCCAATCGCAAAGATGCGGCCCTGCCGATGTCGCTGGCAGGGGCCGTTCTGCGGCTTGACGGCAGTAGATGACGGCAACGGCGGCGGACACCTGGTGTCCGCCGCCGTTGCCGTACGTGTGTCAGAAGTGGTCGAGGGTATCGATGGCGTCACGCTGGAGGCCGAGTCGGACGTGGGCGTAGACAGTGGCAGTGACGCCGATGTGGGCGTGGCCGAGGAGTTCCTTGATCACGACGAGTTCGACGCGCCGTTCCAGGAGCAGGGTGGCGGTGGAGTGCCTGAGGTCGTGGAAGCGGACGCGGCCGAGGCCGGCCTTGCGGAGGAGCGTGGTGAACACGTGCCCGTCGTGCCACGTGGTGCCCGCGTCGAGGTCGAGGTCTGTCCAACGCAGGCCGAGGAGTTCGCCCTTGCGGAGTCCGGTGTGGAGGGCGCGTTCGAATAGGGCATCCAGCCGGTGTCCGGCGTGGCCGCAAGAAACTGGCGGGCTTCTTCGGCGGTGAAGGGTTCGAAGCGTCGGGGTCGGGGGTGCTTGTGCGGACGTTGCGGGCGACGTTGCGCGGGATCTCTTCCTCGCGAACGGCATGTTCCAGGGCGGACTTGAGCACGGAGTGGATGTAGGTGAACGTCAGCGGGGAGAGCAGCTTGTGGCAGCACTGGCAGGTGGCGCAGCAACGAGGCTGGTCGAGTCGGGCGTCGAGGCCGCGCGTGCAGCACTGGCAGGTGGTGCGGAGTTGGTTGAGCCAGGTGCGGACGTCCTTGACGGTGAGCTTCTTCTTGCCGAGGCCGGGGATGAAGTACCGGTGGACACAGGTGGTGTAGCGGGTGTGGGTGTTCTCGCGGAGGTGCTGAACGGCGACGTTCTCCAGCCAGTGCGTCAGGTACGCGGCCACACTGCCCTGCGCGGAGGGGACGGGAAGGTCGCGGTTGCTGGCGGCGATCCTCGGTGAGCTTGGCCAGGGCCTCCTTCCGGGGGGGGTGCCGTAGACGCGGACGCGGCGACAGGTTGCCCGGTGCGAGGACATATCTGGCGGCTTCCCAGCGCCCGTCCTTGCGCTGGTAGACGGTGCCGTTGGCTCGGACGCGGCGGGAGGCGGGGGTGTCGCGGGGCGTGGTCATCAGGCGGCGGCTTCCTGTTCGAGGCGGGTGCGGATGAAGTCGGCCAGCGCGTGGACGGGGATGCGGCGGGCGCGGCCGAGGGTGGTCGAGGCGAGCTGGCGGGTGCGCAGGAGGTCGTAGAGCGCGGAGCGGTCGATCTTGAGGCGTGCCATGGCCTCAGGGACGGTGAGGAGTTCGTCGTCATGCACCGGCTGTCCTTCCTGTTCGCGTGTGGAAGCCGAGCTTGTGGGCCCACTTGCGCAGGTTCAGGTGCTTGAGGTTGTCGCGTGCGCCGAGGGCCCAGGCGGTGCGGATAGTCCGGGCGGCGTGCTTGGGCACGGACTCGAACCAGAGGTCGGTGATCCTCTTCAGCTGGTGGTTGAGGGTGCTCGTCGCGGCTTCGGTGCCCTTGGTGGTGTACTTGGTGACGTATCCGGCGACCTTGCCCTCGGTGATCGTGGTCCGGCCTGGAAGGCAGGGGGCCGGATGATCCTGGTGTCGATCTGCTTGCCGAAGCGAAGGAGCGGGCGCTGCCGTTGACCTCCGGTCTGTCGATGCGGCGCGGGTGGCCGCGAGCCGGATGGCGTCTGCCAGGAGTTCGGGGGTGGTCCAGGCGGTGGCAAGCTGTAGCTGCCTGCGGGCCCGTCGGGGCGGACCACGGCTTGGGAGTGGATCAGTCCGCGCTGCTGGTATTCGGCGACTTTGTGGTCTGATCGTGTGCCAGGACCCTCCACCGCGTGGATCAAGGTGGGGTGGCCGGCTCAGGGCGGACAGCCCCTCCTGTGTTCCTCAGTAGCTGTTGTCTTACCGAACCTGATGACGGTGTTTGGGCTGGTCAGGCATAGGGTGGGCGATTCCGTGGGAGTGGTGGCCTGTCGTGTCATCGCTTTTGGGGAGGCCGTGGATGCCGTCGGTCGTGGGGTTGCTCGAACAGCGTGAGCTCGCTGCCCGCCATCGAGTGGACGAGCTGCGGGAGGAGGCCGACCGCGTCCAGGCTGAACTGGCCGTGGCCGAGCGGAACTGGAAGAAATGGGTCATCGCCCGCTCGCGGGTCGGCGAGGTGCTGGGTCCGGTGGACGAGACCGAAGAACACGCCTGGACCGAACGGACGATGCCGGCTGAGGGACAGGCCGAGGAGCCATCATCGGTGTTGATGGCCGCGAAGCCGAAGTCGCAGGTGCCGGTGTGGCGCGAGGGGCTGGACGCGTCGGTGCTGTCGGTCGATTACCAGCGCATCCTGCAGGCCCTCGCGGACCGGCATCACCTCCATCAAGGGCCGCTGACCTGCCAGGAGGTGGCCGTCGTGTTCGGCCTGGACGCGGTGCCGGCGAAGGTGGAGGCACTGCGGTCGAAGGCGAAACACCTGGTCGCGTGGGGCTGGCTGGCCGAGCGGCAGCCGGGCCGGTTCACCCTCGCGCAGGGTGCGACCGGGCAAGGCGGCGGGTCATGAGCAGGGCCATCGACCAGTAGATCATCGCCTCGGCGCTGGTGGTGCGGCTCTCGAAGTCGCGGACCAGGCGGCGGGTGCGCATCAGGTGGCCGAAGGACCGCTCCACGACCCAGCGGCGGGGCAGGAACTGGAAGCCGCGGGTGTCGTAGCCGCCGCTGCGGACGATGTCCGCGACGACTTGGAGCTGTGCCGCACTCTGGTCGCTGAGGTGGCCGGTGTATCCGCCGTCGACCCAGACCCGTGCCAGTCTCCCGAAGCGACCTCTGGCCGTCGGCAGCAGGATGCGGGCAGCGTCCCGGTCGGTGGTCGACGCCAGCGTGACCAGCACGGCCAGCAGCAGACCGAGCAGGTCGGTGAGCAGGTACCGCTTGCGTCCGTTGATCCTCACTCCCGGCGTAGAAGCCCCGTGAAGTGAGGGCGACGGTGGCGTCCGCCTTCATCGACTGCGAGTCGATGACCGCCGCACTCGGCTTCCGAGCACGGCCCTCGGCCTGGCGGAGCTTCACACAGCCGGTCGTGCAGTCCGGCGATCAGTCTCGTGTCCCGCCAGCGGGAGAGAAAGGCGTACATCCGGGGCCGCCGAAGCGGGGACTCAGTCGGCATCGCCCGCCACTTGATGTCGGTGTCGGCGAGATAGCGCACCGCATCAACCATCTGCCGGTTACCATAACCCTCCGGCCGGCCAGCCATACCGGAACCGGCAGCAGGTCACGCACCAAGGCCCGCTTGGCCTCGCTCATGTCCGAGCCGTACCGGGGTCGGCGTCCCGGCCGGTCTGCCGCGTGCCCGAACCTGTGGGCGAGACAGTCACACCTCGCGGGGACGGACTGGACCCGGCAACCGTGACGCGGGTGCCGCATGCGAAGCACAGGGGCAGGTCATCGGCGGCGGGCTGGGCGGTGGTGGGGACGTCCGGGACCACGGCATCGTCGCCACACACGGGGCAGGGGACATAAAACGTCTCGCCGCTCAGTGCCCACAGCCTAGTGACGTCGCCCGAACCCGAGAGCGCACGCTGTCGCCACTGCTCGTGGAAGTCGTCACCGACGAAGACCCGGGCATGAAACACTGCAGCGGAGGCCGGACTCCCCCAGGTGGCACGGCAGAACAGGCAGTGCGGTTGGTCCTGGCCGACCACAAGGGATTGTTGCCTGCACATGCCGCATCGGACCGTTGCGGAGGCATTCGCTGTCAGATCAGCTGCGAGCGCCGCCATGCGCGTCTCGACGAGCTCGCTCAGCCCCTGGTAGCGGCCCCGCAGGACTTCCAAGGTGTGGTCGATCAGGAGGCGGTCGGACTGGCCCAGGTGGGGGCGCAAGTCGTCATGAACGAAGTCGAGCAGGAAGTGCAGGACCTGGACGGCGAGGCTCTGAACAGCCTCGACGGACTCCTCTATGCCGTAGTGCGTCAGAGCGTTGCGCAGCTCCCCCAGGCGGCGCAGGCTGTCTCGGTCGCTGTCCGCGACGCGCAGCGCCGCGGTCTGGTCCAGGCGATCGAGAGTCTCCTCCATGCCAATGCTCTCGAAGCGGCCCCGGCGGAACTGTTCATAGGTGACTCCGCCCTTCTTGTCCTGACGGTTCTTGGGCCAGACGTCCCTGACAACCAAGGTCCAGTGTTCGGCCTCCAGACGCGATTTCAGGAGTACCTCGGCAGCTCCGTAAAGGTTGGTTACGGCCTGCTTCAGCGCGGCATCGGTGACATCTCCGTCCGCTGGCGGTGTCAGGCGGTCAACGACGACGCGCAGGGAATCGAGGCCGTTGACCAACGGACGCATCACGAGCCGTCGGGGGGCGGAATCGGGGGCGTTCACCTGGACTCCCATTCGGCAGTCGACGTCTGAAAAGGCTTACGGACAACAGGGGCGGCCGGTGTGGGAACGGCGGACCGGCCGGTGTCAGGGTGGCGGAGCCGACCGACCCCTGCCGTTGCAGCATATGTGAACACCATGAATCCTCCGTCACCCTCGCTGGAGAACGACTTGGGCAGGTGGGCAGGCCCCTTGTGGGGCTCCGCCAGCAGCTGCTCCAGCACACCCGCGACCCAACGATGACGCGCCGAACCGTCGTGTTCCCGAACCACGTCGAGTCCCCCGAAGAACTTGGTGATGTCGTGCTCGACTGTTACGGGAAGTACCCAGGCCTGACGTCGACCTGAGGACCGTCCGCACCGAGGTTCCCGCAAATGAGGTCGCCGAGCATTTCCAGCGTCCTCTATCTGAACCTCGCGACGCCCCTTCCCAGACCGCCCGCACATCCCGGCCAGCGTGCGAACCGCGTGCCCACACGTCGCCTCCGGGGACGTCGATGGGCCAGGGCCACTCGCCGGTCGCGGTGCGTTCCAGCACCGCTCGCCGTACCCAGTCCGCCAGCCACTCGGCCTGGTCGGCACGAGCTACGACGACCATGACCTGATACGTGAGGTACGCTACGCATCCTCAGAGGCGTCCGTCAGCAGTGCTCCTCCGGCACGCCCGCCCTGCGGATAAAGCACCGCATAAGGAACCGCCGCCGGTACACCGGTTCACAAGAGGCAGCTCCCCAGGCCACACGGCCGCGCGGTTGATCACCTGTCCCTCCTGAAGGGTCGTTCGCCAGGTCCTCGACTATCCGGGCGCCGCACCGGAACATGCCCACCGCGTCCCAGTCCTCCACCGCGGGCGTCGTCAGGTCTTGCAAGGTGCGCTGCCCAGCGTCGTCCAAGATCTCCGCAGCGACCACGGCCCGAGCCAGCATCCCGAGCTCCCACTCGCCGATGATCTCCGCCAGGTATGCCTCGACGTCTTCTGCTGCGTCCTTCACAGCGCCTTCTCCACCGCGTTGCCCAGCTCCCGTACTATCTCCGGTCCGGCGTGGTCCACGGCCGGGCCGAGGTGCGGGAACGGCGGCTGGGCGTACTGCCGGCCAAGGCTGTCCACGCCGACGAAGCCGTACTCCAGCCGCCGCGCCTGCGCCGCACTGGTGCCCACCTCGGCGACGACCACGGGGCCCGCGCCCTGCACGTCGGAGCGCCAGGACGCCCGATAGCGTCCGGTGATCACGCGGGGGCCGGGCCGTCCGGAGGCATTGTGCTGCACCTGCTCGACCAGCGCCTGGGCACGGTGCCGCATCACGGCGTTCATCGCGACCACCGTCTGGGCGGCCCCTCGGTCCAGGGCGGCGGCCAGCGCCGCGGGGTCGGTGAAGGCACCGCCGCTCATACGCCCGCCTTGCGGTTGTGCTCCTCCAGCCACACGGTGCGCGGCACCGGAACCGAGGGCACCTCGCCGAGAGCCGCGACCCGGTAGGTGCGGCCGACGGCCTGCTCGTCACGGGCCTGGACCATCACTACGGTGTCGTCTTCCCGCAGCTCGGAAGCGTCCAGGGGCAGCAGCCGGTATCCGGCCCGCACTTCCTCGACCCACGCGCCTTCGTGGCCGCCCTTGCTGCGGATCCGCTCCTGGTGCCCGTACAACCCGGCCCTGCCCGAGTGCACCTCCAGCGGAGGAGAAGGTACGAGAGCGCCGGTGGTGGGATCGAGAATGTCTTCGCCGACCTAGCGGGTCACGAGCACCTTGTCCGGCATCAGGTGCCGCTCGGCGAACCGAGCGACGCCGCGCTGATCAAGCACTCAGCGCCCATTCCCGAAGCTGCGCCAGCATCCCGCGCGTCAGCTCCCCCGGCCCACCGTCGAGATCATCACGAGCGAGTACGGCTTCGTCGAGCTTGCGCCAGTCCACCGCGTCCAGAAACCCGGCCACGACATGGCGTACATCCGTCGGCTCGACCACCACGTTCGCCAGGCCCTCGAACTGCACGCCCTTCCAGCCCTTGGCCACGTACAGCGTCACTTCGGGCCCCTCGTCCTCTGGGCGATTCGGTACGCCTCGGCTGGTGAGGCGACATCGTGGCCGTCGACCTCAAGGACGGCGCACTCCTCGGGCGCGGCGGAGACACGGACGCGGTGGTGCTGATTGCACTTGCTCATGGGGCGAAGCCTAGGTGTGCGTAGCAAGGACTAGGATCAACGCCGTTTCCAACGGTTAGGGGAACCAATGTCGGCGCTGGAATTCAGCCTTGCTTTCGGAACTGTCTGGATCGGGTGTCTTTCCATCGTGATGATGACTGCTACGGCTCACCAAAAAGGCAGTAGGACTCTACTGGAAAAGGTCTTCTGGAGGCGGGCCTACCGAATGTCTGTCAGGCGTAGGCGCGAACTAGCACGCAAGGTAAGGGACAGTGGCACTGACTTCCCGAGCGCAGGGTTGAGGGATTACCTGCAACGTGAAGACATTCTTTACTTGGCCTCTATGCCTGCTCACCTGGTGAAGATGGTATCGCCTGTTCTTGCATCGTTTCCTGCTGGTTTCGCATTGGCGGCTACCATGAAGCTTGAGAGATGGGGAGTTTGGGCACCAAGTATCTTCACGGTGGTATTCGTCTGTCCCTCCATTATCACGGCGGCCATCATATCGCTCATGGCAACGCAGGCGCAGCGTCGCTGGACCAGTGAGAGCGTGACAGCAACAGGGAGGCGTGCGTACATGGCTTTGCTATCCGATACACACGCTACGGGCCGGCTTCCGGAAAAACGGAACCCATTCCACTCTCCTCATATTCCAGCCACAAGAGCCCTAGGTGACTTCGCCTCCGCCCTTGAGAAGTATGCGCTGCTGAGGGCGACTCCTGACGGCCAACCCATGCCGGAAGTCGCCGCAAAATATGCTGGAGCAGCTTCGGAATTGCGAAAGCTGCGGAGTGGACTGGAGCTTGATAGAGTCGCAGGGCGAGTCGCTGCGCTAGCTGAAGTGCGCCGCATGCTTGAAGCGCTGGCAAGTGGTCGAGTGCGCGACATCTATGCAGGAGGTGAAGTGGAAAACGGTGCAATGGCTGGGCACCGGGAGCGCGCAGGCAGGAGGAGGCAGTTCGTGGCTTTGCTTCTCTTTTCCTTGTCTATCCTGGCGATAGTCGCATTCCTCTCGATGTTCGGTAACGGTGCAAAAGAAATTACGGTCGCTGTTATTGGCGCATCGGCCGGTCTTGTGCTCGGTGCCTGGGTGAAGTGGCTCCGGCTGCCATCAGAGCAAGGCGGTGGATCGCCATCAGGGGGGAGCGGCGGCGGGACGCCTAACCCCTAACTCGCGCGCATCCCGCCCGCCATCGGGCTGCTGGCGGGCGGGTCATCCTCATCACTGCTCCGACGAGTCGAGGCGGCGGTTTCACGGGCGACGGCCCGCTGCTCGCGCGCCTGTGCGCGTTTCATCCTCGCTGCCTTCCGAGATGGCCTCGCGTGCTCGACGCAGGGCTGTGGAGGACGGCTTCCAGCATTCGGCCACTGCCTGCTCTGCGGCGTGAGAACGGCGGTTCCTCCCGCGCATTGAGAGCGGCCCGCCGCCGGTCAGGTTCGCTTCCGCTCGACGTACTAGCTGGGGCCACGCCTTCTCGCCGGCGCCCAGAAGCGTGTTCTTGGCTGCCGTAGCGTGAGCGGTATCCGCCCATCCGAGCTGCTGGCTGCTCTCGGACCCGGCTCCACCCCCGTCTTGCGGGGGTGGAGCTTCGCATGTCGGTGGTTCTGAACCTGCCACTCACGGATGCGATGGCGGAAGTCTGAAACGTCGGTGGTGGTGAAGGCCGGTTCGCAACCTTCAGGATGGCCGATGACGCCGTTTTCGTTGGTGCTGTCGCTGGATTGGTTGGCGGGACCGAAGGCAAGATGGCGGAGAGCAGCTACGGCAGCAACTGGTGGCCCTGGCCCAGCGCCAGTTCCCCTCTCAACCTAGGTGAGAGCGTTGCTGTGGTGAAGATTGGAGATGCGGAGTTGGCCCAACTGGGGCAGGCGGTGACCAATCGGCAACGGGCCCAGACGATGAGTACGGCGCTGAAGGCCCGGACCGCGGTGGGTCCGGACTTCCGACCGGTCTGGGCAGTGGTAGCGACAGGCCCGGCTGGTGCGTACCGATGACGGCGGTGTGGACAACGAGATTAACGGTGGTGCCTTACATGCGCCCGCAGTGGAGGACCGAGATCTCACCGGTCCGCCCACCACCACACCATTCGGCACCTCCCACGCTCCAGTTCTCGGCCCGTCTTCGGAAGGCTCACTGATAGTGCCCAGCACCGATGACCAGGACTGCTTGAAAACAACGAACACCATCAGCGGCGGGCTCTTCTTCCACGCAGTGTTCCAGGGCCGCAACATCACCGTCGAGCTTCCAGAGCAGATCACACCGGCACTGTCCGGGCTACCACCCGCCTCTCCCACCTTCACCGGCCGGAACGCAGATATGGACCAGCTGCTGGCAGGACTGAATCCAGGCAGTGCCGCCCATGAGGCAGTACTTCCCCCACCGGCTACCGTCCACGGCCTGGCACCGCCAGAGTGCCGGCAACGGCACCGAGGGCCCGCGTTCCTACGACCACGCCCGAGTCCGCATCGACCCCGGCAGTCACCGCCACCTGCGGCGGCCAGGCTGCTGCACTGGTCCGCCCCACACAACCGCTACCGACGAAGGACTGCCGACGTACCCATTGGACGGATCACGAAAAAAGCAGTCTGGAAATTAGGCCTACTGATTCAGCACTTCGTGAATAGCGTTATGCAAATCAGCCCACATCGTCGGGAGCGCCTCCGGGACTGGGGCAGTTAGAGGGAGGTCAGGCTGGTGCCGATGTCGCAGCACATTCGACGACCACCTAATGGTGCCGTAAGAAATCACGTCGGCGAACGCGTGGACCGGGCGAGGCGACTGACCGGTAAACAGAATCCATGCATTTGCCGCATCTTTTGCCACCACACCCGTCTCCATAAATATCTTTCGGAGCTCTCCCACCGGGACCCTCCGCTCTACGGCAGAATTGAACTCCACGATCTTGCCGAACCAAGCCTCCATCCGGATTCGGTACTTCTGGTAGGCCGACAGGAGGTCTATGTGATCGGGATGGGAAATGAGGGAGAAAGGGGAAAGAGGACTGAGGTTCGACTTGTACTGACGCATGGCAGCTCGATCAATATGCCCCCGATCGAAGAGGGCGTGGCAAGTCGGACAGAGAGCGATCAGATTGTCGAACTCATGCTTCTTGACCTTGGCCCAAGGGATTATGTGCGCGATCTCAATAATTGGCATACGACAGACGGGAACTGCGCAGCGGTGGCCAGCCTCAACACGGACGCGTCGGTCCAGCCGGCGTGGAATCGGAGGGCGATTGTCAGGCATGACAGCATGTTATAAGCGCGCTGTGACGCAGGGCATCCCGCACTTCGGCACTGGGCACCGGCCGCTTTCCGAGCGGTACCGCACCAGCGCCGTAGCCCCGAGCACGCACGATGACATGATCGATAAGCGGTTCAAGATCCGGACCATTCACGGACCAGCTCCTTACGAACCGTCCCAGGAACCTCCGTTTCCGCTGGTCAAACCCGGTGCGCGGCCTGTACCACCAACACACGAAGAATCTGCTGGTGTCGTATTCGCCGAAGAGGATGGGGCTGTTCTAGCGGCCATGAAAAGGGCGCCTGACCTGGGGCTTTCCCAGTCAGGCGCCTCCGGCGCGGCCCGCTCACAGGCGAGCCCGACTTACGTACTACCTCCCACTTCCTCCCACGGCTCTCCCGCCTCTGACCAGCTGTTCCGGACCAGTCCCGGACCAAACCCGGCTCATCCCGCGTTCGCCGGGCCCGGGCCGAGGCGTTCCCATTCCTGCAGGGACTGCTCGATCAGACGGTTGGCGCGCTCCTGGATGCCGTCCATGAACTTGGCGTAGTGCCGGAACATGACCTCGATGGTCTGGCCCGCCCGGCGCGCGCACTCCGCCGGGTCCACCCCCGAGTGCAGCCAGAACGAGATCCCGGCATGCCGCAGGTCATAGGGCCGTTTGACCAGGCCCACGGCCAGCTCGGTGCGGGTCAGGGCGTACTCGCGGGCGCGCTTCCACGTCGTGCCGTACGCGGCGGGCTCCACATAGTTGCCCGCCGCATTACGAAACAGCCGGCCATCAGGTGCCACACCGAACCGGTCGATGTGCGCCCGCAAGGTGGCCACGAACGCCGGCGGAATCGGCACCGGTCGGGTCGCGGTGGCCGGGCGGCGTTTGAGGGAGTGCACCTCGTGCACCGCGCCGTCATCGGACCATTCCTTGCCCGCGGTGACGACCCCGCCCGCCAGGTTGAGCATCCCCCAGCCAGTGCGCGGCAGATGGCACTGCGGAAGCTGGAGATGGATGACCTCCGCCGGCCGCATCGCCGCGTGGTACAGACAACCGAAGAACGCCTCCAGATGCGGACCGCGCCCCCGCTGCCGTGCCACCGCCGCCAACAACCGGGCCACCTGGGCCGGATTGGGAACGGAGGCCGGATCCACCTCCTCGTTGACCGTCATCAGCTTCGCGCGCCGGCTCTCGGCCAGGCCGGCCGTTATGAAGGACTCCGCCTTTTCGCGCCCATTGACCGTCCAACGAACCTGAAAGGGCTTCCGCCGGTCAGGGCGCTCGCGTATATCCCAAAAGCGTATGTGGTAGCTCAGCGCCAATGGACGGCGTCTCTCTCACACGCCTGCCACCAGGCACCCAGGTCGGCGCCGGCGGCAGCGGAGTTCCCCGTTGGGCAGCTTGATCATGCGGGGGCCTGCCCCCGGGCACGCATGCGGTAAAACGCCGACAGCCTCATGCGGATCTCCGCAAGAACCTCGGCCAACTTCAACGCGGGAGGAGGAGCCATTTTCTTATCACCTTGGGATCGAGGGCTATCGGGGAACAGTGAGGAAAGAGCGGGGCAGCGGGAGCTCGAAGCAGCCATTTGTGTAACCGCGGGCCCGCCTGCCGCCACCGATAGGCCGTCAGGCATAACGGCAGCCACGTCGCCTCCCTCACCCGGATCCTGTGCCCGTGTTTCGCTGCCTTCATATGGGCCCGCCCTCAGGCGCGGCCACTGCATACAAAGCCCAGGGTCCGGCCAATCCCTGGTTTCGCTAACCGGGTATTCCCGGCTATGTAACGCCCTGCCTGCGTGAAGAGGTCTTGACTCGCTGGTCCGCCATCGCTCTCAGCAGCAGGACAGGAGCCAGCACGACTGACGGACTCGCGGCGTCGGCATCGTCGTGAGAAAGGCGCTCACGCCAGAAAGTCCGAGTTGCGAGCCGGTACTCTTCGAGAGAGTGATCACTTGGAAGCAAGCTACGCAGACTCACTGTCAGCGAGCCGGGGCAAATAACTGAGGACAGCGGGAAATGAAAACCGAGTGTTGGGCTTGCGCAGGGATGCTTCTGAGCCGAAGGCCGGCATTCCGGGGAAGCTGAAACAGTAAAGGGCACGGAAACGCTCCAGGAACTAGGGCATGCCGGGAGCGTTTGCTCGGACGCACCTCTTTCCTCCGTAATGACAGGTGTTTTTGGGGACGTCGTACATTGACATGAGTCCCGACGTCATTCCAGTCCTTTGGCGCGCCATCGCGTCTGCCATGGGCGAACTGCCACAGCATCGCGCCGGCCGTACACTTCAGCAGCGAACACGGCACCGGACGCGTGCGAGGGGAAACCGGGACCTCGTGCTCTACACCGGCATCCAAGTGAATCCCCAGTGCTTCCGGGGCGGGCTGGTAGGCCGAGAGACCCGGTAGGTGCGAACCAGCTCGACAGACCCCGCATCGGCTGGGGACGTCGTTGCATGAGGAAGGCGTATGGGGCGCCGCGCGCTGCGCCGATGACGCCCATGTGTTCTCGGGCGTACTCGGCCACGCGTGCGCTGGTGGTGCTGCCGCGCACCCACCACACACGGCCGTCCGTGTCGTCACGGTGCCAAGCGTGATCCACGGTCCACCACACCATGTACCGACTCAGCCGCTCCCAGCGGTAGGCGGGGTGGGTGAACAGCCCACTGATCGTCAGCGCGTTGTCCTGCCCCGTTCGCGCAGCGACCAGCCTCAGTCGGGCGTGGAGGTTTGCAGCGCCATGCAGCCGACGAGGACCAGGCCGTTGAAGAGGAGGCAGACCACCGGGCGGTCCCTGGCCTCCCCGGGAGTACCGAGGTTGTCCACGACGCTTGCTCGGTCCAGCGCCAACTCGTCATTGGGAAGAAGCTGTTGAGGTGGTGAGGAGTGGTGAGGAGTGGTGGGGAGATCAGCGTGCCGCGCTCCGGGTGGCGTGGGGCCGTCCGGCCCTTCGTGGCCGTTCAGGTGGAGCCGGACGGGAGCCGCGCCCCCGCCGGAGGCAGCCGGTAGTGAGCGCAGGCGGCGGGAAGGTGTACCCCTGCCAGTCGGAGCTGGGTGACGCGGGCGTGGTAGGCGGCGCCGTGGAGGAGGTGGTGGGCGATGGCGGTGACCTGGCGGTGGGCGGGGTCGGCCAGGGCGGTGCCGGCGGTCCAGGCGTTGAAGGCTCCCATGGCGGGGCCGCACCAGACCTGCCAGTCCCTCTGGCGGTCGCCCTGCCCGGTGACGGCCCAGCGGGAAGCCATGGCCAGGTACCAGCGGAAGACCATCGCCATGCGGAACTTGTGGTCGCGTTCGGCGCGTTCGTGCCAGGACGGGTGGTGGGCCGCGAGGTAGCCGGACGTGTCGTGCCAGACCTCGTCCAGGGGGCGGCGCAGGATGCGCTGTTCCAGGTTCCGGCGTTCCGCGGGCGGGAGCGCGGCCAGGCTGTCGTGGTCGCGGTAGAGGCGGTACAGGCGTGTGGCGTGGCCGGGGAACATCGTTCCGCGGGCGAGGACCTGGACGGTCACGCCCTGCTCGAACAGGTCGGCGGCCGGGGCCATGGTGCAGTCGGCCAGGCCCGCGGTGGCCAGCAGGCGTTTGACGGCGGGTGAGGTGCCGGCTTCGGTGGCGGCCTGGTTGACCGAGCCGGTGACGACGTACGCAGCGCCCAGGGCCAGGGCGCCGACGACGGCCTCGGGGGTCCCGATGCCGCCCGCGGCGCCGACGCGCACGCGCGCGGCGGCGGGATGTTCGCGGGCGACGCGGTCGCGCAGCCGGACGACGGCGGGGAGCAGGGCGGTGAGGGGGCGGCGGTCGGTGTGGCCGCCGGAGTCGGCCTCGACGGTGATGTCGTCGGCGAGCGGGACCGTACGGGCCAGTTCGCACTGTTCGGAGGAGACGCACCCTTCGGCCAGGAGCGCGGCCGTCAGTTCCGGGGGCGGCGGGCGCAGGAACAGTTCGGCGGTCTCCAGGCGGGAGACCTTGGCGATGATGCGGTGTTCCGCCCGTACGCCCGGGGGGCCGGGGTCACGGTGGAGTCCGGTGAGGCGGTAGCGCACGAGGTCGGGGGTGAGCTGGATGAAGGCGGAGGCTTCCACGCAGCGCACATGGTGGCGCAGGCAGGCGTCGACGGTGGCGCGTTCCTGGCCGGGCGCCATGGGACTGTGGATGAGGTTGCACGCGTAGGGCACTCCGGTCCCGAGGGTGCGCTCAAGCCGTTCCAGGGCGGTGTCGATCCGGTCCTCGGGGAGCCCGGCGGCCCCGAAAGAGGCGAGGTGTCCGGCGCGGGCCGCGGCGACCACCAGTTCCTCGCACGCGATGCCGCCGGCCATCGCACCGGTCATGTAGGCGTAGCGGACGCCGTGGTGGCGGCGGAACGCGGCGGAGCCGAGCCGGTCGGGGGGCTGCGGGGCGACGGCGGCCAGGGCGGTGAGGCCGTCGCCCGGGGCGGGTGGCCGGCTCGTCGCGCCGACACGGGTGCCGCTGGTGACGATGTAGCAGGGGCGGTCCAGGTCGGCCAGGACCGCGTGGACCCCTTCGGCGTCGTACCGTACGGTCCCCTCGGCGTCGTACCGTACGGCCTCTTCCGCGTCGTCCCGTACCCGTGGGGGCGTCATCACCACTCCTCTCCCCGCGCGCTTACGCGGTGTCGTCGCGGATGTCGACCGCGATGTTGTCCACCTGGTAGATGCGCAGGTCGTCGCGCCAGACGCTGCCGTCGGCGCGCAGCAGGACCCGTCGATCGCCGCGGTGGACGTCGCGGATGTGCACCTCGCCGCGCACCCGCTGGTGCTCGCGCAGGATCTGCCCCCGGTAGGACCAGTGCAGTTCCTCTCCGAGGGCGATGTGCGGGCGGGGGCGGGAGAGGTGGGCGAGCAGGCCGGTGTGGAGGGCGTGGGCGTGCACCGCCTGGTAGAGCATCTGCACCCCGGCGGAGCCCGGCATCACGGGGTCCTGGAAGAAGTGGTGGTGGAAGAACCAGTCGTCGCGGCGGACCGGCTTGTCGCACAGGACGTATCCGGCGCCGTGTTCGCCGCCGTCGGGGACAAGGGTGACGTTCTCCAGCAGCGCCAGGCGGCCGTGCCCCAGCCGGGGTTCGTGGCGCGGGTCCAGCCCGCGCGCACCGGTGCGGGCGCGCGGGTGGCGTTCCAGCCAGGGAGGCCGGCAGGCGCCGCCGTCCAGGCCCTGCTGCTCGGCCAGCAGCTCGGGGGTGAAGAAGCCGTGGACGGCCTCCCCCGCGTAGTAGGGCCGGCCGTCCGCCTGGAGCTGGAAGTCGTAGCGGTGCATGACGCCGCCGGGCAGGGGCGAGTGCGACCGGAGCGTGACATGCTGCTCCACGGTGGTGCCCGCCGTGTCGACGTCCCGCAGCAGGCGTGCCCGGCCGTCGAGATTGCGGCAGGAAAGATGGCCGTCGGGGTAGGCGCCCGCGACCCCGAGTCCCCCGCTGAACAGGCCCGCCGCCTGCAAGGCGGTCTCCATCAGGGCCAGTTGCGGCATCGTGCCGCCGTTCTCCCGTACGTACCAGGGGTCGGGCGGCACGTCGTACTCGAAGACCCCCCGGCTGCCCGGCCGGTACGCCTCCCAGTCCCCGTCGGCGTCGGTCACGCGGTCGAGCATGCGGAAGTCCCCGCGCGGCAGGCGGGGGCGGACGCGGCCGGTGACGCGTGTGGTGCTGCCGGGAAGCGGGGCGACGCTCAGGTCTCCCTCGGCGAAGTGCGCTGTGTGCAGTTCGTCGGCCAGGAGGCGCCTGCCGGTGGTGCCGGTGCGGTGGCCCGGCTGGCGGGGACTCAGGAGCTCTTCCCCCGGCGCCTCCTTGAGCACGACGCTCAGGTCCCGGAGCACGGCCAGGAGACGGCCGTCCACGGTGATCCTGCAGTCGGCGGTCACGTACGGCCTGGGCACCATGCCGGTCGCGACGATCTCTGTCCTCAGGAACAGCGTGGCACCGGGCGGCACAGGGGTGTCGCAGACCTCCAGCAGGACGGGCCGCCGGACGGGCACGGTGGCACGGGCGCCGGGCAGGCACAGGTGGAATCCCTGGTGGAAGGCGTGGACGCGGAGGGCCTCCAAGGCCGCGGCCACACAGTGCGGCCACACGTCCTCCTCCCGGCCGTCCTCGTCCCCCGGTACCGGCAGGCGGGTGGTGGCGTGCAGCAGCCCGTGGGCATGGCGGCCCCCGCGCGGGTCGACGAGGGTGACGCCCTCCAGCAGCCGGGCGGGCCAGGGGGCGGGCCGGGCCGTGGCCGACCGGTCGCCGAGGTCGAAGGCGGGCCCGAGGACGTGGGCGGCGTCGCCGTCGGCGAGCGCGTCGAGATCGGTACCGGTGAGGCACGTCACCGTGGTGCGGGCCGCCGGGCGGGGCTCGGGCGGGAAGCGGTGGACGGGCGGCTCGGGCCAGGAGTCGCGTGGGCCGTGCGGCGTCAGGACGGCGAGGGCCCCCGCGCCGTCCTCGATACGCCACGCGGTGCCGTCCTGCTCGACGCACGCCACGGTGTCCGCAGGCCGAGGCGTCTCCTCCAGCCAGGTCAGCACGGCGCTGCCCGGGAACAGGCGGGCGTCCGCGGCCCGGAGCGCGCGGGCCGCGGCACGCAGGAGCGTCACGACGGGATCGACCGGCCGTACGGCCGCGAGGGCGGTCACGCGGGGGGCCTCGCGCGGGGGCTCACGCGGGGTCTCACGGGCGGGGGCCGGAGCCCGGTGTGCCGCGTGGGGGGCGCCGCAGGGCGTGGCACGGGCGAGCTGCCAGGCGATGAGTGACTGATGGGCCGTCATGACGCGTGCGTGCGTGCGCTGGAGCCGCTCGGCGAGCCGCGCCGTGAGCGAGGCGGCGGTGATCGTGCCGGGCGGAGGCGTTTCACCGACGGGCCACGGCGTCTCATCGGCCTCCGCCGGTGGGAAGGCGGTCGCGCCGGACGGCGCTTCGTCGGCGGCCCCGGGAGGAGCGACGTCCGGCACCGCCCCCTCGGCACCCACCGGAGCCACGGCCACCGTGCCGGACACCACCCCGTCGACGCCCGCCGGAGCCACGGCCGGTTGCGGCAGTGGGACCCCCTCGAAGGCGAGTTCGTCCATGAAGGCTCCTCCCTTCCTCAGTCCCGCCCGGTCCGGCCCCGGGCGGCGATGCCTTCGGTCAGGGCGCCCGGCTCGATCCACAGGAGGCGGACGCCGCTCCACCGCTGGAGGATCCGTCCGTCGGGCGCGCAGGCGCTCAGCGCGCACCGGGAGAAGAGGGTCGTCGCCGGCGATGCCGTGGATTCGTCGACGTCGACGGTGATGACGAAGGGCTCGTCGTCGGGGAGAGGGCCGAAGAGCTCCAGGCGTTCGACGCTGACGGGGACGGGAATCTCCTGGCCACCGGCCAGCGCCAGCAGCGTCAGGAGGCCGGCTTGCATCAGCAGGTCGGCGAGGGCGGGGCTGTAGAGCCGTCCGGCGAACGCGCCGCGGGCGAAGTCGGGGTCGGGCATCCTGGCGGTGATCACCAGGTGGCCCGGGGCTTCCTCCAGCACGTTGCGCAAGCCGTTGAGGGCCGCGCCGTGGAAGAGCCGGCCGTCGTCGTAGCCGGGATGCGGCTCGTCCTCGAAGGTGTACGGCGGCAGGCTCGTACGAGGGGCCTCGCCGGGCCCGTCCGCCGGGCGGAAGCGGCCTTCGAAACGCGGCTTGCCTTGTTCACCGGCATCCTCGACGGCCACCCGGACGAAGGGCAGGACCGTGGACTGCGGATCGGGGGCCAGCCGGACACGGAACCGCTCGGGGTGCCCGGGCTGGAAGGTGATCGCCTGGGCGATCCTGAAGTCGCGGCACTCGATGACGGGCCGGCTTCCGCCGAGGGCGCGTTCGACGGCGCCGGCGGCCCAGCCCAGGGCGGCGGTCATGGGCAGGATCGGCATTCCGCCGACGCGGTGCGCCCGCAGAACGGGGTCGTCGCCGAGCCCGGACAGCGCGCGGTGCGCGGTGTACCCGGCGACGGGAAGCAGTTCGGTGCGCTGGAACAGCGCCGCGGTGGGCCCGGCGAGTACGACGCCGCCGCCCCGGCCGGGGGCCAGCTGTGCCAGGAACCGCGCGCACCCCTCCTCCCGGGAGAGCACCGGCAGGCCGACCTCGGTGAAGACCTGCTGGACACCGGCCGCCATCCCGCCGGCCCAGGGCCCGAAGGCGATGGGCAGGACGCGGCAGTGGGGGTGGGCCGCCTGCCAGGCGCAGCCGAAGCGGTTCAGCGCCTCGTTGGCCAGCGCGTAGTCCGCCTGCCGCAGGTTGCCCCAGATGCCGGCGACCGAGGTGAAGAGCACCAGGTGCCGCAGCCGCGCGGGGTCCAGGGCGGCGAGCACGTGCCGCAGACCGTCCGCTTTGGTGTCCACGACCGCGGCGACGGACTCCGGCTCCGCCTCGGCCAGCGGCCGGTCCCCCAGGACGCCCGCCGCGTGCAGGACGCCGGTGACGCGGTCGGCGTACGGGGCCAAGGCCGTGGTCACCGCGTCCGGGTCGCGGATGTCGGCCGCCACGTACGCGGCCTCGACGCCGTACGAGCGCACGGTGGCGAGCAGCGCGCGGATGCGGCGCTGCCGGACGAGCAGGGCGAGGTCCCGCTCGACGTGGCCGCGCGCCGGTTCCGCCGCGGGGTCCTGCCCCGCCTCGCGTGCCCGCTCCTCCAGGGCGGCGCGCAGGTCCTCGGTTCCGGTGAGGCCGCCGGCCCAGTCGGGTTCGTCCGTCAGGGGTGTGCGGCCGAGCAGGACACAGCCGCAGTGGTGCGTGCGCACCAGGTCCTCGACGCACCAGCCGGCGACCCCTCCCGTGCCGCCGGTGACCAGCAGGACGTCGTCCTTGGTCAGTTCGACCGCCGCTTCGGCTCGCGGAGCGCCGGGCCAGGGGGTTTCGGCCACCCGTGGGGCGCGGCGCCCGGCCGCGTCCACGCCGACCTCGCGCACGTCGGCGGCCAGGTCGTCGATCTCGGCGAGGAAGGCGGCCCCGGCGTCCTGGGCGGACAGGCAGGGGGCGAGGTCCAGGGCGCGGCAGAAGAGCGTGGTGGCCTCCAGGGCGAGGGTCTTGACCAGTCCGCCGAGCCCGCCCGCGAGGGCGGCGACGGGGTCCCCGCCCGCACCGGCGTAGCCGAGGGCGCCGTCGAGCCGGGTGACGGTGACCAGCCCGGCGCGGGTCCCGGTACGGGCCGCCGCCTCCAGGGCGGGGCGCACGTGCTTGGCCACCAGGATGGCGTGCCGCAGCCGGGCGACCATCCGATCGCCGTCGGCCTCGCGGCTGACGGGCAGGACGCACAGATCCAGACGGGTGCCATCCGCCAGGAGTTCGGCGAGACGGTCGGCGAGGGTGTCCTCCGCCCAGTCCGTCAGCGGCGTCGTCCGCGTGGCGGCGGTGGGCAGGGCCAGCCTGCTGACCTGCCAGCCCCGGCCGGTCAGGGCTTCGGCGAGGAGGCCGCCGAGCTCGCCCGCGTCGTCGATCAGCAGGGCGTGCGGGCGCTCCGGGTAGGCGTCGGTCCGCAGATCGACGGCGGGCAGCTCCGCGAGCGTCACATGGGCGCTGCCGGCGGTGGTGCCCGACGCGGGAGAGGTGAGCTGGGGCTGGGGGTCGAGGATGATTTGCCGGGCGATGGCGGTGAGATCCCCCACCGTCCTGGCCTCGCTGAAGCGGTAGAGCTCGCTGCGGGCGACCACCGGGTAGCGCTGCCACATCTCGGCGCCGATCTCGACCTGCTTGAGGGAGTCGATGCCCAGGTCCGCCTGGATCTCCATGTCGGGCTCGATCATGTCGAGGTCGTAGCCGGTCTTCTCGGCGATCACGGCGCGGAACTCCCGCTCGACCTCGTCGGGATCCAGCGTGCTGACGTCCACCGTGCCGGTCGCCGCCACCTCCCCCTTCCGCGCCGCCCACATCTCGGCGAGCGCGGCCTTGGTCGCGGCCTGGGGGCTCTCGTCCGGCGGGTCCTGGTCGTCCCGCGGGCTCTCGTCCTCCGGCTCGGCGTCCCGCCGTCCTGCCCCGGCACCGTCCGCGCGGGCGCGCTCCATGAAGGTTTCGGGGGCCTCTCCGGGCTGCGCCGTCCCCGCCGTCGCGGGCAGGGCGCCCCGCTGCGGCGGGCGCAGCAGGCCGGAGACCGCTTCGGCGGCGCGGGCGTGCGTCTCGGCCAGGGCCATGCTGTGGTCGGCGACCGCCTGGACGGCCGCGAGCAGTGACGCGTCCATCCGCCCGTCCGCCGCGCCCCGGGCGAGCAGCGCGCCGAGCTGCTCGGTCGTACGGACCTCGCCCTCCAGGTAGCGGGTGTGTGCGGCGAGGTGGTCGGTGGCGGCCCGGGTCAGCGGATCCGCCTCCCGGGGCGCCGGGACGGGCGGGCTCTCCGGTTCCGCGGGCGCCCGCGCGACGACGTGCCGGACGGGCATCGCCGCGGAGGCGCCGCGCAGCTTTTCCATGGCGAAGAAGGGGCCGTCCAGGCGCCGGGCCACCTTGGACGGCGGGCGGCGCTCCGCGCGGGGCGGGGCCGTCCCGCGGTCGATGCCGGTCAGGGGGAGGCCCAGCACGGCCAGGCGTACGGCCGCCTGCTGGAGCGCCGCGCAGGAGTCGGTCCCCGGCCCGGCGTCGCAGGCGACGGCCTCCACGCGGTCGGCCCCCAGCGTGCGTTCGACGAACCCGGTCAGGGCCCGGCCGGGGCCGAACTCGACGAACACGCGGATGCCGTCGGCGTACATCTCCTCCAGCCGGGCGGCGAAGTCGACGGGGCGCAGCATCTGTTCCGCCAGAACACGGCGGTTGGCCTCGGGGTCGTCGCCGTACACCGCCCCGGGCGTACCGGCGTGGACGGGCAGCGCCGGCGGCGCGAAGACGGCCTTCGCGCAGACCGCCGCGAACTCCTCGGCCGCGTGGGCGATGTGCGGAGTGTGGAAGGCCGCCGCGACCGGCAGCAGCCGTACGGGCAGCCCGTCCGCGGCGCACCGGTCGGCGAAACGCCGTACGACGGCGGTCGGGCCTCCGACGGTCTGTTCGTCCGGCGCGTTGTGGTTGCACGCCATAAGCCCCGGGTGATCCGCGAGCAGGTGGGCCAGCTCCGCGCGGCCGACGCGTACGGCGGCCATGGCGCCGGGGTCGTGGCCGGGGCCGGGCGGCCGTGCCATGGCCTGGCCCCGGGCGTGAGCCAGGGCCGTGAAGGTGTCGTCGTCCAGGACGCCGGCCGCCCACAGGGCGGTCAGTTCCCCGAAGCTGTGACCGAGCAGCCCGCGCGGGGCGAATCCGAGGTCGCGCAGATGGCGGTACTGTCCCGCGGACAGCGCCCCGATGGCCGCCTGGGCGTAGGCCGTGCGGCGCAGCCGCTCGCCGTGGCCGGTGGCGTTCCCGGTGCCGGGCGGCGGGAAGACCGACCGGGCCAGGCTGTCGGCGGTGGGGAAAAGGGCGTTGGCCGCATCGAAGGCGTCGCGCACGGCGGGCAGGGCCAGGGCGGCCCGCAGGCCCATGCCGGGGTACTGGCTGCCCTGCCCGGCGAACAGGGCTCCCGCCGCGGTGCCGGGCGGCAGCGCGCGGACGCGGTAGTGGATGCCCCGTGGATCGTTCCAGGTCTCGTGCGTGGGGCGGTCGCGCAGCCGGGCGACGGCGAGCGCGAGGAGCTCGGCGCGGTCCGCCGGGTGCGCGGCGACGAAGCCGAGGCGGGCGTGATCGGCGGGGGCCGGTGCGGAATCGGGCGGGTCTCCTCGCTCCAGCCGCGTCAGCAGTTCCGCCCGGTCCGGCGCGTGCCACAGGTACGCGGTGGGGGTGGTGTGCAGCGCACCCGCCCCCTCGTCCGTGCCCGCCCGGTGTTCTTCGAGGACGGCGTGGTAGTTGACGCCGCCGAAGCCGAACGCGGAGACCCCGGCCCGCCGGACGGGGCGGGCGGGATCGCGCACCCAGGGCCGGGCCTCGGTGTTCACGTACAGGGCGCTGTCCGGGCGGGCGGCCTGGGGGTGGGGGGTGGTGACGTTGATGGTGGGCGGCAGCACCTTGTGGTGCAGGGCGAGCGCGGCCTTGATGAGCCCGGCCGCGCCGGCCGCGGCCTTGGTGTGGCCGATCTGCGACTTCACGCTGCCCACGGCCACGAAGTGGTGGTCGTCCGGGATCGCCAGCAGCTCGTTGAGGGCGGCGAGTTCGACCTCGTCCCCGGCGGGCGTGCCGGTGCCGTGGGCCTCGATCAGCGCCACGGAAGCGGGCGGGCAGCCGGCGTCGGTGTAGGCCCGGCGCAGCGCGGCCGACTGCCCCGCGCCGCAGGGGGCGTAGATGCTCTGCGTGTTGCCGTCACTGGAACTGCCCAGCCCCTTGAGGACGGCGTAGACGCGGTCGCCGTCGCGCTCGGCGTCCGCCAGGCGGCGCAGCGCCAGCATGCCGATCCCCTCGCCCACCAGCGTCCCGTCGGCCTCCGTGTCGAAGGGGCGGACGGTTCCGGTGAGCGAGAGCGCGGGCGTCTTGCTGAAGCACATGAAGGAGACGATCGAGTTGTCCGCGTCGCAGCCGCCGGTGAGCATCACGTCGGCGCGGCGCGAGACCAGTTCGTCGACGGCGCAGCGCACGGCGGCCAGGGAACTCGCGCAGGCGGCGTCCACGGTGTGGTTGGCGGCGCCGAGGTTCAGGCGGTTGGCGATGCGCCCGGAGACGACGTTGGCCAGGATGCCGGGAAAGGAGTCCTCGGTCCACGGCGGCAGGGCCGCCAGCCGGGCCCGGATGATCTCCTTGGCCTGTTCCTCCCCCACCCCCACGGCCAGCATGGTCTCCAGCAGTTCGGGGACGAGCAGGCGGGCGGCGAGGGGAATGAGGGTGGAGTTGGTACCGCACACGCCCAGCACCACACCGGTGCGTGACAAGGCGCACCAGTCGTCCCGGCCGCGCCGCGCGTCCTCCAGTGTCTCCCTGGCCACCACCAGGCTCAGGAGCTGGACCAGCCCGGTGGAGTCCACCGTCTTCGGCGGCATCGCGAACTCGCGCGGGTCGAAGACCTCGGGCGTGAGGAAACCGCCGCGCCGGCAGTACGTCTTGTCCTCCGCGAAGGGATTGGGATCGTAGTGGTGGTCGGGGCGCCACCAGCTTTCCGGAACGGTGTCCGAGCAGTCGCGGCCGTTGACGATGTTGTCCCAGAAGGCCCTGAGATCCCCGGCCTTGGGGAACCGGCCGGACAGCCCCACGATCGCGACGGGGTCGCGGCCCAGCCGCCGGTCCACGCTGCCTGGGTCGGTCGTGGTCGTACGCATGGGTCACCTCGATCCCCTCGGGAGCGGCCCGAACACCCTCGCCCGCGCGCCGCGCGGCCGGCGCCTCCGCCCTCGGCGTGGGCCGGTTCGCGGCATACGGCTACGGGCCCGTCCTTGTGAACCTGCGCCCCCTCCGTACGCGAGAAACCGTCCTCCTCCCCAGCACCAGGGCGCATGGAAGCACCAACGGCACACAGCGGGGCACGAAGCTCCCCTTCCGTCGCGGCGTGCGGGCACGGCACCTGCCCCATCGACGGCCGCCCGGCCAGCCACCGGCGCCTGGCCCGCGCCCCGGACCGCCCACGGGGTCGTGTCCTCGGCCGGATGGCAGCGGGGGCGCCGGCGGGCCACCGCGGCGCAATCCGGCTCGTCCGTCAGCGTGGTGACACAGGCGTCCAGTCGGCTGCCTGAAGGGAGGGCGCTCCAGCGGCGCGGTACCGCTCCCCTTCTCCCGCCGTCAGTGCGGGCCCCATCAGGTCTTCCATGGAGCTCTTCCATCAGCCGGGACCGTGAGCCGTGTCTTGTCCGGCTGAAGGACGCACCGCCCGGTGCTCACGACCAGCCTGGCGAAGCGTCGTGCCGTGCGGGCGACGCCGTAGCTGGTCGGATTGATCTCGCATCTGCCACGGTCGTGGTCCAGAGCTACAGGCCGATGACTGGTACAGGGAGGTCGACCCGTACGCCCCGCGGGAGCGGGGGCCTCTCGAACCAGCGCGACCAAGGGCCTGCGGGACCCGGCCTGGTTCACGTGCGCGGGGTGCGGCGGCGGGACTGCACACGGAGGCCGGGCCGGGCGATGATCGCCCGGCCCGGC